>JAFAKI010000063.1 GCA_019235595.1 Mucilaginibacter sp.
TCAATCCGTAAGCATCGCACAACTTTTGTATTTTGCTGGTACAACTGAAAGTTGAATATACATCACCAGTCAGGCCTTTAACTTTATGCATGTAATGGATTAGCAGCAACAAAATATGGTGCGAATCCACAAAGTTGCCATCCTGATCATATAAACCGATACGGTCGGCATCACCGTCAGTCACCAAACCTGCTGCCACCTCCCCTTCTGATAGTTTGATGATATCTTCAAACTCTTTCAGGTTACGTTGGATAGGCTCAGGTGCCTGGCCGGCAAATCCCGGGTTGTGGTCGCTATGGATACGGGTAATATCAGGAAACAAACGTTCCATCACGTTCATACCTGCACCGTACATCGCGTCATAGGCCCATTCTAATCCACTGGTGCGGATGGCTTCCAGGTCAAAGTTGTTCTCAACATGCGCCACGTACATATCTTCCAGGTTGATAAACTCCACCAAACCTTCTTTCTGATAATCGGCAACTGATTTCGGATCAAGCGTCAAGTTAGCCGGTATCTGTGATTCTACCTTTTCGATATCATCCGGTGTTGCAGGGCCTCCATAGCTTGCTTTTATCTTATAGCCATTATACGATGGCGGGTTATGGCTGGCGGTGATAATAATACCTGCTGAAGCATTCTTGCGAACCGTTCCCAATGAGATCATCGGGGTTGAAACAAAAGTATTTTCGGCACGGTAAACCTTTACCCCCTGCGACGCCAGTACGCGTGTGGTAACATCAGCAAACATTGGGCCTGCAAAACGCGGGTCGCAACCTACAACAGCCGATGGGTTTTTAAATTCTTGCTTTAGCCACAATGCTGTCGCATAGGCTACTCGTTTTACATTTTCAACTGTAAAATCATCTGCGATAATGGCTCTCCAGCCATCAGTACCAAACTTAATTTTGCTCATTGTGGGTTATAATGGTTAAAAATCCTAATTTTAGCGCCTCAAAATCTATACAAGAATATTAATCATTTGTGGTAAACAGAAACAAAAAATGAAAGTTTTAAAATTTGGCGGTACATCGGTGGGAAGCCCTGAAAGGATGAAAAAACTGCTGGATATTATAGATGCTTCTGAAAGGCAGATCGTTGTTCTTTCAGCTGTGTCGGGCACTACTAATAGTTTGGTCGAAATCGGGCAGGCTTACCTGGCAGGTGAAAAGCCAAAAGCTGCCAACCTGATAAAAGTTTTAAAAGATAAATACGAGCTATTCATAAAGGAACTGTTTGCCAAACCTGAATTCCTGGAACAAGGCAAAGACGTGATTGACTATCATTTTGATCTGTTGACCAAGCTATCGAATGATCTGTTTACCAATATTGAAGAAAAGGTCATCCTGGCACAAGGTGAGCTATTGTCAACTACCTTGTATCATGTTTATCTGAAGGAGATCGGCGTACCATCGGTATTACTGCCTGCGCTTGATTTTATGAAGATAGACGAGGATAATGAGCCGATAGTAGGTTATATTACCGAGCATATTACGCCCTTGTTAGATAAATATCCGGATAATAAATTATTCATAACACAAGGATATATCTGCCGTAACACTTTTGGCGAGATTGATAACCTGCGTCGTGGTGGTAGTGATTATACCGCTTCTTTGATTGGTGCGGCTATCCGCAGCGAGGAAGTACAAATATGGACCGACATCGACGGAATGCACAATAATGATCCCCGGATTGTTAAAGGCACAAAACCCATAGCACAACTTTCATTCGACGAAGCTGCCGAGCTTGCTTATTTCGGTGCCAAGATATTGCATCCGCAAAGTGTTTTCCCGGCACAGAAATATAAAATACCTGTTCGCCTGCTGAATACAATGGATCCGAAAGCTCCCGGGACCTTGATCACCAACGACAGCGAGAAGAATAAAATAAAGTCTATTGCAGCGAAGGATGGTATAACGGCCATCAAGATACAGTCAACCCGCATGTTGCTGGCCCATGGCTTCTTACGCCGCGTGTTCGAGGTATTTGAACGGTATAGAACATCTATTGATATGATCACTACTTCGGAAGTAGCTGTTTCATTAACCATTGATGACACTACCTACCTGGAAGAAATCAAAAATGAGCTGCTTGGCTTCGGTTCTGTAGATATCGACCGTGACCAAACGATTATCTGCGTGGTGGGCGATTTTGGAGCTGAGCAGCATGGTTATGCAGTTCGCGTTCTGGAAGCTGTAAAACATATCCCATTACGTATGATCTCTTATGGAGGCAGCGATCACAACCTGTCTATATTATTAAATACGAATGATAAGATTGAGGCATTAAGAAGCCTGCATAATAGACTGTTTTGATTTCGGAATTCGGATTTTCGATTTCGGATTTGATTGAATTAGAATTTAGAATTTAGAGTTTAGAATTTCCCACAATAAATGTTCGATACCAATACCATACAACAATTTCAAAATTTAGAAACACCGTTTTATTATTACGATCTGGGTTTGCTTCGCAAAACATTAGAAGCTTGCAAAACAGCTTCTGATAAATACGGTTTTCATGTTCATTATGCAATGAAGGCTAATTTTAATCCAAAGGTTATAGCGGCAATTCAATCGTATGGTTTTGGAGCCGATTGCGTAAGTGGTAACGAAGTATCTACTGCCATTGCCAACGGCTTTGACAAAAGCAAAGTGGTATTTGCGGGTGTAGGAAAATCAGACAAAGAGATTAACACTGCATTGGATGCCGATATTTTCTGCTTCAATGTCGAGTCGATACAAGAGCTGTTCATCATCAATGAACTGGCACAGGCAAAAAACAAAAAAGCCAGCGTAGCCGTCCGCATCAACCCAAATGTGGATGC
>JAFAKI010000162.1 GCA_019235595.1 Mucilaginibacter sp.
TATTGTTGGCGGAGTCACCAGAAAAAGCAGCACAGCTTGGCGAAGCCGGCCGTGAGCACATCCTAAAAAACTATAATATGCCCGACCGGATCAATACGTTGAATGATGTCGTTTCTAAATGTGTTAGGCAATAACCTGCATTAAACCACCCTGATGAATTTATTAAAAAAGCAAGGCTTCTATAATACCATTCTTCTCTACTTCGGGACGGCTTTAGGGTTTTTTAATGCGATTATCCTGTTTCAACGATATTTGACGTTGGAAGAGATTGGTTTTTTCCAGTTATTGATCGCCATCTCTGTATTGTATGCACAGATTGCTTCGCTGGGGGTTAATAATATAATTCTGAGATACTTTCCTTACTATAAAACAGAAGACAAGAAACATGGTGGTTTTTTAAACTTTATTTTTCTTTTCAGCGGTATAAGCTTCCTGGTATTTACCATACTTTTTGTTCTTTTTAAAACACCGATCGTCAATCAGTATTATGGTAAAGATGGTTACGATCTGCTAACCAGGTACTATTATTACCTGATACCGGTTTCATTTTTTACCATGGCTTACACCATACTGGAAAGTTTAGCCAGGGCGGTATTTAAGAACGTATTATCCGCTTTTTTGAAAGAGGTTTTATTACGTGTTTTTACTTCGGTAAGCGTTCTGCTTATAGCAGCCAAATTAATGGACTACCGCGGATTTATGGGCATATACCTGGCCGCAAATGCGCTGATCGCAGGTATCCTTTATTATAGTATTTACAGCGGGAAACATTTTAGTTTTTCGGCGCTATCTGATGAGGTGAAGAACAATAGCAGGGATATGATCAAATATGGCTTTTTTGCCGTATTAAGTGGCGGCTCCTTCGCACTGGTACAAAACCTGGATATGATCATGCTGAGCACCATGACCGTGCAATCATTGGCGTACGTAGGTATCTATGGTACTTTTTTTACCATAGCAGTGATCATCAACATGCCGGCAAAGGCCCTGAACCGCACTTCTTACCAAATCATATCTGATGCATGGAAAGATAACAATTTTGAAAAGATCGCCAAGATATATCACAAGACGTCGGTTGTGCAATCACTGATTGGTGGGCTTCTATTGGTTGGATTGATCATCAACAAACATCATATTATTTATTTGCTGCATAAGCCCGAATACCAAAACTATTTCCATGTGTTTATTATCGTAGGTATAGGTTTTTTTATAGATATAACGGGTGGATTAAACAGTCATATTATCAATAGCTCGAAATATTATAAATGGGTTACGATGATACTGGTCCTGGCCGTAATTTTGGTTGTGTTACTTAATTTGATTCTTATCCCGGCAGTCGGGATGGTGGGAGCAGCTATATCATATACGGTAACTACTTTTATTATCAATTTTGCCTACTGGCTATTTATAAAGCTCAAATTTAATATGCAGCCATTTGATAAAATGCATATTTATATCCTGGGGATAAGTGCTATCGCACTGATCATTGGTTTGAAGTTGCCTGCCATCAGTAATTATTATTTTGACCTGTTGTACCGGTCAACCATAGTACTTTTGGTGTATTGTTCATTGGCTTATTTGCTGAAGATCTCTGAAGATATAAATGAGGTATTTGATAATCTATTTTCAAAAATAAAACTGCGGTAAGGCAGACAATAAATAAGCAGGAATATAGGTTTTAGTTCTACAAACAGTAAAGTATAATATCATAATTTTATCTTCGCGAATGCAGCAAAATATCATCAGCGATAACGTAAAAACAGCATACGACGATTTCTACCAGAAGCACGACGAAGCCTGGCGCATGCTGAGCGCAAAATATAAAGCACAGCATATTATTGATGTTTGCAAGGGGCGCTCTTTTAACAAAGTTCTGGAAGTAGGCGCAGGAGACGGTAGTATTTTGAAACTATTGGCCGATCAGAATTTTGCACCGGAGTATCATGCTGTCGAAATATCTGAAAGTGGCGTAGAGCATATCAAAACCAGGAATATTACCAATCTCAAATCGGTACAGGTTTTTGATGGGTATCATTTGCCTTTTGAGGATAATAGCTTTGACCTGATCATCCTCTCGCACGTGTTGGAGCACGTAGAACACGAACGTTTATTATTACGTGAGCTAAAACGGGTAGCCCGATATTTTGTTATAGAAGTGCCGCGCGATTATAAAGCGGGTGTAGATAACCGGATAAAACATTTCCTGGCTTACGGGCATATTAATGTTTACACGCCTACATCTTTACGTTATTTGCTGAAGACCGAAGGTTTTGAGATAGAAGCCGACCTCACTTCAATGGTAGAACCGGAGGTGACTAAATTTAATACTTATATCAACCAAAAGAAGCCGAAAAGTTTCGTTACCGATCTGAAGATCAATTCGGAATACGCAGTGAAAAAGGGATTGATCAGCCTGTTTGGTAAAAAAACAAGCGAAAAACTGGCAAATGCATACACGGTGCTTTGCAAAAAAGCAGATCACCAGGTAGAACTATTCTAATTCATCACAATGCAGAACCTTGCGCCTATTGCATTATTTGTTTATAACCGGCCTGAGCATACGCGCCGTACCATCAGCTATTTGCAAAAAAATCTGCTGGCGGATGAGTCGCGGTTATTTATTTTCTCCGACGGCCCCAAAACTGATATGGATAAAGCAAAGGTGGAGGAGGTGCGTCAACTGGCGAAAGAGGTGACCGGCTTTAAATCGGTAAGGGTAATCACCAGGAATGAAAATCTTGGATTAGCCAATTCTATCATCAGCGGGGTAACCAAACTGGTAAATGAATACGATAAGGTGATCGTTTTTGAAGATGACCTGCTATCGTCGCCGTATACTTTGCAATATTTTAATGAAGCGCTTAATCGCTATGCTAATGAGGAGCAGGTAATGCACGTCGGCGCCTATATGTATGACTTGAGAGAAAAAGATCTCCCTGAAACGTTCTTTTATCGTGCAGCAAGCAGTTGGGGCTGGGCCACCTGGGCACGAGCCTGGAAATACTTTGAACCGGATATTGATAAACTGACGGAGCAATTCAGCAAACCGAGTATTTTGCGATTTTCTATTGAAGGTACCATGAACTTCTGGAAACAGATGCGCGAATTCAAGGCGGGTAAAAATAACTCCTGGGCAATACGCTGGTATGCGTCCATATTTTTGAAGGATGGTTTAACACTTAATCCGGCACAGTCGCTGATCAGTAACATTGGGCATGACGGTACGGGCGTACACTCCAATAAAGAGAGCATGTACGATGTGCAGATATCCAGGCAGCCTGTAAAATACTTCCCGACGGAAATAAAAGAAGATGAGAGGGCTTATGCTGCGATCCGCTATTTTCTGAGCAAACGCAAAGGCACCCTGATACAAAGAGGTATCCGCTTTATGCGCAAAATGCAGGCGAAATATTTGGTGAAGAAATCCTAGCCGGATAAATGTATTTTTGAAGCATGCTGAAAGTAGTGCATCTAAACACTTATGATGGTAACGGCGGCGCGGGGCGTGCCTGTAGGCGGCTTAACCGTGCACTGCTAAGTCAAAATATTGATTCTAAAGTTATTGTTCACTATAAATTCGGGAAAAATCCACAGATAGGTGACTTTAATACCAATTTGATAGAAAAGGCATGGACGGCGGCCACCATTCTGCTCGAAAGGGCATTGGCCAAGCGCTACCTGAAAGCTGTTAAAACTCCTTTTTCGTTTACCTGGTTCGGACGTTCGGTAATCCATCACCCGGATGTGAAGAATGCGGATATTATCCACCTGCATTGGGTAAATCATGGCTTTTTGAACCCTAAACATATTGTCGAAATAGCAAAGCTGAACAAACCTGTGGTGTGGACCTTTCACGATAGTAACACTTTTACCGGAGGCTGCCACGTGCGTTATACCTGTAATCATTTTGAACGCGAATGTGGCGATTGCCCTTTGCTGAAAAATGCATCGCCAAATGATTATTCCCATCGTATCTGGAAACAAAAAAACAGGGCTTATCAGAAGTTAGGGTTTGATATCATTGCCCCAAGCAGTTGGATGCAGGCTTCTATATTAAAAAGCAGCCTGATGAAAGGAAGAGCGATTAGTCAAATCCCCAACACGCTGGAGACAGATATTTTTAAACCGCTGAATAAAACAGAAGCCAAAAGAAAAGCCCGACTGCCCGAAGATAAATTTATTTTGCTGAGCGGATTTATGCCCTCGCGCAAGGATATGCATAAGGGCACAAGCTATTTGTTGGAAAGCCTTGAACTATTAAAGGCAAGGTTGGGTGAAAAAGCAAATGACGTTGAACTGGTAGTTTTCGGGAACAGGGATGACAAGAATTTGCCTGAATTTCCTTTTAAGACTACTTTTTTAGGTAAGATCAGCAACGATGAGCACCTGGCACTTTGCTATGCGGCCGCGGATGCCTTTTTAATACCATCTTTGGAGGATAACTTACCTTACACCGTGATGGAAAGTTTATCCTGCGGTACGCCGGTAATAGCGTTTACTACCGGTGGTATCCCGGATATGGTAACACATGAAAAAAATGGTTACCTGGCGGCTTATCGTTCATCCGAAAGTTTTGCGGATGGGATGGAATGGGTAATTAATCATCCCGATAGAATACTACTAAACGAAAACGCACGGCAAACGGTGATGGATAAGTTTTCGGAACAAGTCATCGCGCAAAAACATGTTGATCTATATAAGCAATTAACAAAGTCGACCAATTAGCATTTATGTTTCAACCGAAGTTAAGCGTCATTACTGTTGTGTTTAATAATGTCAGGGACATTGAGCGGACGATGCTTTCGGTTTTGAACCAGACTTATCCCAACATCGAATACTTAATTATCGATGGCCGTTCTAACGATGGCACTTTAGATATTATCCGCAAATACCAGGATCGCATTAAGCTGGTTAGCGAAAAGGATAATGGTATTTACGACGCTATGAATAAGGGTTTGAATATGGCCACCGGTGATTACGTGCTGTTCATGAATTCAGGCGACGAGATATACGCGACTGATACTGTTGCCAAAGTTTTTGCAGCATCCGAGGATGCCGACATCTATTATGGCGAGACAGAGATGATCAATGATGATGGCGAAAGCTTAGGCCAGCGTCGTCACAAGGCCCCCGATAAACTTACCTGGCGAAGCTTTAAATACGGTATGAGTGTGAGCCACCAGGCGATTTATATCAAAAGGTCAATCACAGAACGCTACAGCATGCGCTACCATTTAAGCGCTGATATCGACTGGATCATTCGTGCTGCCAAAAAGGCCAAAAAGATCGTCAAGGTGGATGGTTATGTAGCTAAATACCTGGTGGGCGGAATGTCCAAAAAGCGGCATCGGGAAAGCCTGATAGAGCGGTTTGCTATAATGTCCCATTACTACGGTCCATTGTTAACTATATTCTATCATTTGGTGATTGCGTTTAACCTTGGGAGATATTGGCTGAAGCATAAAAGGACGAATGATTAATCAATTAGCGTAGGCAAGCGCAGCGAGTATGTCGTTTTTTTCTAACTCAGGATGATCACCAAGAATATCATCAAATGACATTCCGGAAGCAATTAGATCAATTATAACTTCTACCGGCCAGCGCATATGCCTGATGCATGCTTTGCCATGGCATATATTCGGATCAACTGTTATTCTTTCTAAAAGATTATCCATAAATGTAAATTTACGAATTTTGAATAACAAAAATAGCAATGAACCGGAGTCCATTGCTATTGACTTATCTCAACGAAAAACTTACGCAGCCTTCTTCTCGTCTTCCGGTTTTCTTTTGATTCCAGTATAGATCGCTCCACCTAAGGCAAGCACTAACAAAATTGAACCTGCCAGTGATATTTTCTCACCAGTATAATAAGATGCCGGGTGGAAAATAAACTCAATCTTGTGGTTACCAACCGGAATTTGCGCGGCACGTAATATGTAGTCGGCACGGAAGTATGGTGACTCTTTACCATCGATATACATTTTCCAGCCTTTATCATAATATACCTCTGAGAACACGGCCACAGAAGGCGCAGTGCTGCCGCTTTGGTAAACCATGTCATCAGGCGAGTATTTCACCAGTTTTATCGTGCCGCTCGGATCATAGCCTAAAGCTTTCTCATTGATAACAGTTTTGAATCGCTGATCTACAATAGCCTCATCCTTAGGTGAAAATGCAGAGATCGTTTGCATTTCCTGATCAGCGTCTTTTGCATATTTTACGCTTTTCACAAACCAGGCGTGGCCGCAGGCGGTTTCGTTGCGCACCATGCTCAGATTACCTGTTTTCTGATCCTGTGTAATAATGTATTTAACATTAAACATATCCACGATATCATGATTAAGCGATTTGGCAAATTGATTATCGATGATCTCTTCCATACGCTTCATTCTCGCTGCGCTATAGCCCCAGATGGTTTTATGGAAAAATGGGGTAGTAAGGTCAAATTTTGGTGCTTGTGTTAAGTCGAGCACCCGGAAATCCGGGTCGGTATCTTTTTGAATAAATTGATCGACATCGCGGGGTTTTGGTGCGGTTACATCTTGTTTATCGGCAAAACTGTCTTCTTTCAGATAACGTTTGTCGATTTGCCACAGATCAATAAGGATCAATGCCAGGAAAGCAACCGACAATACCGTAACATTGATCTTTTCTTTGATGAATGCAAACAATATACCAAAGGTAATCACTAAGAACACCATCGCCCTGATAGCGTCGGCGCGCTCAAGGCTTTGACGGTCGCGTACCAATGCACTCATGATCGTATTTGCGTTTCCGCTGTCCCCCTTAAGTACTTGTGTTAATTCTTTTACCGTTGTCGCTTGGTCGCTTGCTTTAAAACTCAAGAACAAGTCGGGAAACACTATTAATATGAGTGTAATGCCTCCAACGATATAAAAGGTCAGCTTTAATTTTTTTAGTACCTCAGCCTTATTGGTAGTTGTTGCGGCTTCATTAAGTGCTAATAAAGCAAGTATCGGAACACATAACCCCGTTACCGACAGTACAGATTCAATAGCCCTAAATTTATTGTATAGCGGGAAATAATTAAAGAACAGGTCCGATACGTAAGGGAATGAGTTTCCGAAAGACAATAGTATGGTCAAAATTACCGAAGCTAATAGCCACCATTTAACCCTGCTTCTTACTATAAACAAGCCAAAGATGAAGAGGAAGCAGATAGCCGCGCCAAAATAATGAGGGCCACTGGTGAGTGGTTTATCGCCCCAAAAAGTAGAAAGCCGCAAACCTATGCCCGCAAGCTGCTGCAATGCATTAGGAACTTGTTCCTGCGGAACACCGGCAGTGACCAGGGCTTTGTTTAATTCGGAATTTGGCAGATCAAGACCAGAAAGGCCGGTTTCGCCACCATAAGCGTTGGGCACCAGGAACGTGAAAGTTTCGCTTACATCCTGGCTGTATTCATAGGCATATTTTTTATCGAGACCATTGCTTGGTTCGGTATTGTGCTGGGTTAGGTTTGATTTTCCACGGATACTATCCTTGCCGTATTCATAAGTACTCCATAAAGAAGATGCATTCACCATTAAAGCAATTAATGTTGCACCGCCCAAAAAAGCCATTGATTTTAAAAACGGCTGAGTTGTTTTGGCCTTGATAGCATGGTATAGCTCAATTCCGATAAGGATCAGTAAGATGATCAAAAGATAATAGGTCATCTGAACGTGGTTTGCACGAATTTCCATCGCCAGAAACAGAGCGGTCAATGATCCGCCGAGCCAATATCTCCCCCTCAATGTCAGGATAACACTTGCCAGTATCGGTGCAAAAAATGATATAGCAAATGCCTGGTTGGAGTGCCCGGCAACAAGCAGAATTATATTATAGGATGAGAAAGCAAAAGCTATTGATCCAGCTGCTGCTAACCAGGGGTTCAGTTTAAGAACTGTGAACAAAAAATAGGCTCCGAATATTAGTAGAAATATATTGTAAAGCGGGTCGGGGAAAGTATTTACCAGTCCTTGTACCAACCAGGTAGTTACATTGCTCGGGTATTGTGCCCATATCTGATATGCGGGCATGCCACCAAATATTTGGTTCGTCCATAAAATGGTGGTGTCGCGCGCACGATAATCGTTAATTTCTTTTTGGGTGGATTGGGCGCCTATTACGTCGGTTTGGCCAAGGGTTTTACCCTGGAAAGCGGGTGCGAAATATATAAAGCAAACGACCGATAATATTGCGATAACTATAAAATGGACGCCATTTTTCTTGAACCAGTTATTCATTTAAGTTTTTTGAATGTGATAATACAATCCCCAAAAATAGAAATTTGACCGAGAAAAGGAATTATAATTAATTAGTCGGGAAGTCGGCGTAAGTCGGAAAGTCGGGAAGAAGCGTTGTGCTAAGGCGCTGTTTAGAAACTGCCAAATCAAATTGTTACATTAAAACATCAGGAATAACAGTGGTAGCCCCGCTGCCCCAATGATATAGGCAGTTAGTGAAAGCTTATCGTATTCTTCCCATTTTTTATACAAGCTAAAAACATTATAGGCAGCCAGCAAACCGAAGATCACCCAAAAGAACCAGTGAATATGATGATGAGAAGTGAAAATAGCCAAGCCGCCCGCTACTACTATGTAATTAGTGATGATAATATTAAACGAAGCGGGATTGCCGAAATGCCTGCGTTTAAATACGGTGGGTGGCTGGTTAGGGTCCCTCATTTTATTTCTTCAAAGTCTACAAAATCGCCTTCTGAATCTGGTACCTGGCTTTTGGTTTGAGGGATATAATCCACTTTCACCTTGCCATCAGGCTGATTTTGCGGGCGCCGGTATTGTTGTTGCTGCTGACCTTGCTGCTGCGCCTTATTTACCAGGCTTTGAAAAAGCATAGGCAACAGGATACGCACAAGGCTGCGTATGATATATAAAACAAGTATAGATATAAGGAGGAAGCGAATGAAATACATGGAAATAAAATTTGAAACTACAAATATAAACTAATAACGGCTAAAATGTTTTGCTATGACGTGCTGATGTGTAAATATGCAGATGTGCAGGTGTTTTTTACAATTGTGTGAATGTGCGGGTAGATGTGCGGATGTGCAAATTAGAAAATGTGCAGATTTCAGATGTACAGATTATTTTATCCAATTCAGCAAGTCATTTGCACATCTGCATATCCGCACATTTGCACATCAGAAACGCTCTTCCATCATCTTTTCCAGCGCAAACATTTCGTCGCGGAGTTTGGCGGCGAGCAGGAAGTCCATATCTTTTGCTGCGGCGACCATTTCTTTTTTGGTGTTGTCGATGGCTTTTTTTAGGTCAGGCTTGGTCATGTACTGAACTATTGGATCGGCAGCTATGGAAATGCTGTCTGCCTCTACATAAGCCTTTTGAACGCCGCCTACAAAATCTACTACCGATGTTTGTTCGATAATCGCTTCCCGGGATTTGCCAACCGTTTTCGGAACGATGCCATGTTCCGTATTGTAGTTGATCTGTTTTTCGCGGCGTCGATTGGTTTCATCCATGGTGATCTGCATCGAATCGGTAATGGTATCGGCATACATGATCACCCGCCCGCGATCATTACGTGCGGCACGACCTATAGTTTGTATCAGCGACCGCTCTGAACGCAGGAAACCTTCTTTATCGGCATCCAAGATCGCCACTAAGGATACTTCAGGTAAATCCAACCCTTCGCGTAGCAGGTTAATACCGATCAGAACATCAAATTCACCCAAACGCAATCCCCTTAATATTTCCACACGTTGCAAGGTCTTGACCTCTGAGTGGATATAACGGCATTTGATACCGAGCCGATCCATATACTTGGCCAATTCTTCAGCCATGCGCTTGGTTAAAGTGGTTACCAAAACGCGGTCGCCCATTTTTACGGTTTTGTCTACTTCTTCCAGCAAATCATCCACCTGGTTAATAACCGGTCGAACATCAATTACCGGGTCGAGCAGCCCTGTTGGGCGTATAACTTGTTCCACCACCACACCGTCCGATTTTTCTAATTCAAAATCTCCTGGCGTTGCACTCACATAAATAGTTTGCGGCGCCAAGCCTTCAAATTCCTGAAAATTCAAGGGACGGTTATCTAAAGCAGCAGGTAAACGGAAGCCGTATTCGACCAAGGATATTTTACGCGAGCGGTCGCCACCATACATTGCCCTGATCTGGGGTACCGTTACGTGGCTTTCGTCTATCACCATCAGGTAGTCATCCGGGAAGTAATCGAGTAAGCAGAATGGCCTTGCACCGGGTTTACGCCCGTCAAAAAATCTTGAATAATTCTCAATACCCGAACAATAGCCCAACTCACGGATCATCTCCAGGTCGTAGTTGACCCTTTCCTCCAATCTTTTGGCTTCAAGGAAGCGCTTATCATCAATAAACTGTTTTTTGCGTACCTCCAGTTCTTCCTGTATCGCCCAGATGGATTGGGTGAAACGCTCACGCGGGGCTACGTACAAATTAGCCGGGAAAAGGATCATCTGGGGCATTTTCTCCAGTGTTTTTCCTGTTGATGGATCAAATGAGCTTAACTCCTCAATATCATCACCAAAAAAAGATATGCGATAGGCATAGTCCAGGTAAGCAGGGTAAATGTCCACCACATCGCCTTTCACCCTAAAGGTCCCGCGTTTAAAATCAGCTGTGGTGCGGGCATATAGTATCTCTACTAAACGGTGCAAAAATGCATTACGACTGATGCGCGTCCCCACAGCAAAACGGAACACCGAATCTTTAAAGTCGTCAGGGTTCCCCATGCCATAGATGCAGGAGATAGACGATACCACAATCACATCTCTGCGCCCCGACATTAACGCTGAGGTAGTTCGCAATCGCAACTTTTCTATTTCATCATTTATTTGCAGATCTTTTTCTATATAGGTATTCGTGGTCGGAATAAATGCTTCCGGCTGGTAATAATCATAATAGGACACAAAGTAGTTCACCGCATTTTCGGGGAAGAACTGTTTAAACTCGCCATAAAGCTGCGCCGCCAGTGTTTTATTGTGGCTCAGGATAAGCGTCGGTCTTTGTGTTTGCTCAATAACATTAGCAACGGTAAACGTTTTACCTGACCCGGTAACACCGAGCAGGGTTTGATAAGTGTCGCCATTTTGTACGCCTGCCACCAGTTGTTTGATCGCTTCGGGCTGATCGCCGGTAGGCTGGTATTGAGAGGTTAATTTAAAATCCATAGATGATTACAAAAATACGAATAATAGTGTGTATGGTTTGCGTGTAAAACATTGGCAGTCGCACGGCCAACAAATCATCGATCAAAAATCTTTTAAGCGTTTTCATAGTTTTGAATGTTTGCTCAAAACTATCGTGCGCCTATGACAGCCTTATGTCAGCAGTGTTTCTGCTCAATTATTTCCCAAAAAATACAAACATCCGCCGTGTAAAAACATTGTAGTAGTAAATAAAGATTGATAAATTTAACTGTGCTAACTGTACCGGTGTCGCCTGGTTAACTAGTCGCCGATCACTAATCACTAAACCAATACCCCATGCTCTTTATACTCAACAAAACCAACACCATAGGTAATCAGTTCTTAGCCGAAATGCGTGATGCTGTCACCCAACAGGACCGGCTGCGTTTCCGGAAAAACCAGGAGCGTATGGGAGAAATACTGGCCTATGAAATCAGCAAAAGGCTGAAGTACATCCCGGTTGAGGTGCAAACTCCATTGGGTATAGCCACAGTTGAGGTGCCGGAAAGTTACCCGGTGCTCGGCACTATTTTACGGGCAGGCTTACCCTTTCACCAGGGGTTTATGAATTTTTTCGATAAATCGCCTTCAGCATTTATCACAGCTTATCGGAAGGTGAAAAAAACAGGTGCCTTTGTTATTAATATTGACCATATCTCGGCCCCTGACCTGGAAGGTAAAATACTGATCATTTGCGATACTATGCTGGCTACAGGTCAAAGCATGGTTCTGGTATGTAAAGAATTGATCGCTCAATACAACATCAAAGAACTACATATAGCAGCCGTAATAGCCAGTACCGAAGGACTGGAGCATGTGCGGGCCAATCTGCCAAAAGCACATGTATGGTTGGGCGCGATTGATGAAGAAATGACCTCAAAAGCCTATATCGTTCCAGGTTTGGGAGATGCCGGGGATTTGTCGTTTGGAGAAAAGGTAGGTTGAATGCGGATTGCGGAATGCGGAAGTTTGAATGCGGAATATTTTACCGCAACACGTAACTTTGAACTAAATTTTCACTTATTAATGCATTCCGCAATCGACATTCCGCATTCCGCAATCAAACAATACAAGCACATCTTCTTCGACCTCGATCATACCATCTGGGATTTTGATAAAAATGCCGAGGAAACTTTGCATGAATTATATGGTATTTACGGATTGAAAGAACTAGGCCTGCATTCTGCTGATCTGTTT
>JAFAKI010000291.1 GCA_019235595.1 Mucilaginibacter sp.
GCCGACAAAGTGCAAGGAGAAATCGACGCGCAAACGCTGATCACCCAAACCTTTGGGCAGCAGGCGAGCAGGACGATTGCTGACTACGCTGGCAAGCAAGCGAAATCGCTGAAAGCGCAAGCAGGGCAAGAAGCGGATGACAGCAAGCGCCAGGCCTTGTTAGACGAGTCGGCAAAATGGGATGAAGGCGGCACATACCGCATTGCCATGCACAGCGTGATGGGCGGCTTGTTAGGCGGAGTAGGCGGTGCCGCCGGAGCCGGTGTGGCAGCGGCCAGTGCACCCGAGTTGAACAAACTGCAAGCCAGCTTGACCGATAGCCTGAAAGCCACTGGCATGCCAGATAGCGCAGCGCAAGTGGCAGGTAGCCTGATCAGCGCAGGAACCGCAGCAGGCATGGGTGGTGCGCTCGGTGGCATGGCAGGCGCAGCCGGAGGCTTCGATGTGGATACCAATAACCGTCAATTACACCAAAGTGAACTGGACAAAGCCAAGCGTTATGGCAAGCAATTCCAGGACTTTATCAAACGGACAACCGGCGAAAACATCACAGAAGCCGAAGCAATAGGCCGTATGGTACGACAAATGGAGCGTTGGGCAGATTATGAAACGGCCAAGCAAGATGGCTTCAAGGTTGACCAGCAAGTCACCAGCTTCCTTGGGATGAATAGCGTCAAGGTGAGTGAGGCAGACTACTACAACCCGAATATCAATAAGAATATAGCCAATGCCAATCAGGGCCTAATCAGCTTGGGGCAGAGCCAATCTTCAACTGGGTTGACGCCGGAGCAGATGAGAGAGCAGAACCTTGCTTATGAGCGGCTAGGCAAAGGCTCAATCGCGATAACAAGTTGTGCATTTTTGGGGCCTCAAGCATGTAAAGCGGCTGCAATGTCTTTAGGTATAACCACTGGTATGGCATTTGTTATGAATAAGCCATTAACTAATTTTGATGTGATTGGTGGTGCATATTTTGGTGTGCTGGGGAGCCAGTATAAGAATGCTATCTCCGCTTGGCAGGCCGCTGGTGGTGGAGTTGTATCGCCAGTAATTTCAGCAGAAAATATTTTGCTGCAATCAAATAGGGCAGGGGTCATGTTTGGAGGTAAGGCGCTTGTCTCGCAGCCTGTAAATACATGGATTCCGGCAGCAAATACTCCATTTGACCCAGTGTTTGATCCGAAAGGTGGTCGGTGGGGTTGGGGTGGTGATGTTAATAAATAGGACGGAGAATTTCGATATGAAAGAAGTTGCTGAATTTTTGTTTGGTTGGGTGATTTATATATTTGTGTTTTTGTTTGGATGGATTGTGAAGTTTGGAGTTGCAGGAGAGGTGGTGTTTTATATTATTATTGGAGTTGTGTTGGGGGGTGGGGTGGTATGGTATAAGTCACCCGTTGGAGTAAGTGTTGGGGAATTGATCCCTCCTGCATTGATTGCAGTTTTTGTTATTTCATTATGTGCAAAGTTATATGTAAATCTATATATGAGTGAGTTTAATGATGAGGCAAAAAAGTATAGAGGTCGCGAATAGTTCAGCCTTGTAGAGAAAAGTACCGTGCAGAAGGAGGGCTATGTCAAGAATCTGGAAGGAAGTGCGAGTAATCCATGTGGTGAAAGGGATGTCTCTATAGAAGGTTTTAATATGACGGAAATGACCATTGGTTTTTATATAATACTCTGTATTTTGCTATTCGGAAGACTGGTTCGCCTTGGCCTAGTCGGTGAATTGATATTTTATCTGCTGGTCGGTGCGGGCGGGGCGGTAATTTTAGGTAGAAATATTTTTACTGGGAGTGATGATGTTTTAAAAGTTTTAATAGGTTATTTTTTGTTGACGATTATTCTGGCTTTTGGGGGTAAGTGTTTTGTTAGTGTTTATCTTTCTGAGTTGGATGATGAGGCGAAAAAATACAGAAAATGACGTGTGATTTAGTAGGTGCAGATGTCGGGGCAATACTATCAAAATGGCTTTGTGCGGCCGGAGCAAACGGCAATCGCTGGAATAACAGGTGGATTGTTGACATCTGTTGGCATGAGTACCGGTTTGTTGGGGAATGTGTCGTTGGGAACCATTAATAATGTAGCAAACACGACATTTCAAGATGTGTACTACAACGCCGGAAATCCTAATGGAAGTAGTCTGTTATGGAGTGCTGCTGTAAGTGGTGGGTTTAGTATTGCTGGGTTTAAATTTGGCTCGTTTGTTGCTAGTGCAATACAAGGAGTTAGTCCAGTGTTTAAGCCTGGGGTGTCAGCAATATTGCAAAAACCAAATAATACAAGTTTTGTGTATGGAAATATTTTTGGAGGTGTCATGCAAAATGCTGGGACCGGTGTGGAAGGTAAGTCGAATAAAAGCATTCCATAAGTGGAGATTGTCATGAGATTTTATGAATTTGTTAAAAAAGAAATTGGCATGTTTTTTTATTAAAACTTTATGTGGATTTTATGTTGTTGCATCTTTGTGTTTTTTTCCTATTTATGTTTGCTTGATTTTTTTTGGATTTCATAGAAGTATTAAAACGGATGTTGCTTTTTTTGTTGGTACAGTATTGTGTGGTGGATTCTCTAGTGTTTTATATATTGGTTCGTGTTGGAGGTTGTTTCGGTATGAAAAAAATAAGAATGCATTTAGTAATATTAAGAAGATGGAGTAGTA
>JAFAKI010000309.1 GCA_019235595.1 Mucilaginibacter sp.
AGAAGGGCTTTGATTCAGATAAATAGGCCCATTATAAGGGGTGTAATATTCTGAACCATAACCCAGTAAGTTACCTACAGGCTGTGAGTTCCATCCTGTTCCTAATGCGCTTGATTCCAACGCATTATAAGAAGTACCTATTACAGGTGAAGTTAAACCTCCTTTTACGTCAGCAAATGACCCACGCAATTTCAAGAATGATATAAACTGTGGAAGTTTTACATAATCGGTTACGACAGAGCTTACAGAAACTGAAGGATAGAAATAGGTATCTGCGCCTTGTGGCAGTGTTGAAATATTATCCACACGGCCAGTAGTGTTAATATTTAAATAGTTTTTAAACCCGAAATCTAACGAGTAGTAGGCGCTATACACCTGCATTTTTGAATTAAAATTATAATCCAAAATTGGGTTAGTTGAGTTGTTCAGGTTGTATACGTTCGGTAAAGAAAGGTCTTTCGTGGTACCCCAGTCTGAAAGATACCTGAATGAACGTGCGTTACCACCGGCTAATGCAGTGATGTTAATATCGCCAAATTTGTGATTATAATTCAAGTTCAGGTCGGTGTTGTTTTCCAACAGATTACGCTGATCTTGTCTGTAATCACCATACCACCCAAAGTAGTACCATGGTAAGTACTGGTTCAAGTTAGCTGATGATGGTACTTGCTCTGTGTTAAAATCATTGTAGGTGTTTAACGCTGTTCTTAGTCTCGCATTAAAATCATTGGTGAACTTGTAGGTCAATGCCAATGATCCATTAATGATCTGATTATCCCTGCCACGCAGCCATTTTTTAGCCTGGAACCATGGGTTGTTCTCACGACCATATTCCTGTGCATACTGAACCAGGTTTGGTACACCCTGTGGACCCTGGTAAATATTTTTTAATTCATTGATAGGGTAGTCAGATGAACCATATACAAAGAATTCGTAGATATAACTGTTCGGACCATAGTTCGCATCGGGAACATTTGGTGAATATTGTAAATTCAGGTTCAAATCGCCGTCTATACGCAGGTTGGGGGTGATGTCATAACCTGCAACAATTTTAAAGTTATCAATATTCAGTTTGGTGTTCGGGAAATCACCCTGGGCAAAAGTGTGGCCATAAGATAAACGAATGTTATAATTTTGACCGCTCGCTGCCAGAGCAATTGAATTTGTACTTGTAATACCAGTTTGCACAAAATTATCAAAGTTATTTATACCTCTGGCCAGCCACGGTGTGGGCGTCCTGATCCCTGTAACCGGATCATAAGGGCTGTCAAACTGTGTAGTTTGGAAGGTTCCGTCAAACCTTGGACCCCACTCAGGCAAGCGCTGGTTGTTATCGTACAACTGATTGCCATATGCATATTTAAAGTTCGAGCCACGGCCATATTCGTATTGATCTTTTGGCAAAGCAAGAAAGCCTTTTTCAAATTCAGTGGTGTTGTTATAATCAACCTGCCAGCCTTTTTTGTCTTTTGTACCCTTTTTAGTAGTAATGATAATAGCACCATTTATACCTCTGAAACCATACAATGCAGCTGCGTTAGGGCCTTTCAGGATGGTGTAGCTCTCGATGTCATCCGGGTTAAAATCGTAAGTATTCGATTCAACCGGTACGCCGTCAACAACGTACAAAATGTCCATGCTACCACGCAATACTACGGTAGGGGCGCCAAAGAACTCATTGCTTGAACCAATGGTCAAACCGGCTACTTTACCTTCCATTGATTGGAAAGGGTTAGCATCCCTGGCGACAGTGAGGTCGTCACCATTGATCTGCGATTGCGAATAACCCAGTTTTTGGAACTCCTTTTTTACACCTAACGCCGTTACTACAATCTCGTTAAGATTTTTGGTTTCTTGTTGTAATTGGATAGAGTAATTAGATTCAGCGGTTACTGTTAGTTCTTGCGATACGAATCCAATAATGCTTATTACCAGGGTTTCGCCTTTTTCGGCAGCAAATGTAAAGCGGCCTTCAATGCCGGTTACCGTAGCCCTGGTTGTGCCTTTGACTTTAATTGTTACGCCAGGGAGTGGTTGTCCATTATTGTCTAACACAATACCTCTTATCGTATTGTTTTGAGCAAAGAGATTGTCACATACCGAAAACACGATCAGCAATGTTAATAGCAGTCGTGAAAAGTTAAGTAGTTTTTGTTTCATGTGCGATTTGGATTTAATCGACATAAAACTATCCCGCGTTTGTTACGGAAATGTATAAAATGCAATAACAAAAAGTTAACAAATACTAAACAAAAGCACAAAAAATCAACTTTTGTTAACAAAAGCAAAACTGCCCGTCAAGATTTGGTTATCACGAAAATTAATTACGTATTAAGTAAAATGCAATTTGTGCAAAATGTAAACATTCTGATAATATAACACCTTTTACGATAACCGGATCCGCCCTCAATTCTGTCGTTTTGAACAAAATACTTTTACTACAAAGAGTACTTTATTTTACGGTTAAACGGGGACTTCTTAATCTTCGAATATTTGGCCAGCATACTTAAATTATAGCTCACATTTTTTGCAATTTTTCCTTTTCGAGGCCTGGTTCCAAAGCATATATAGCGTCGACAAATCTTAGATAGGACACAAAAAACGAAAGCCCAAGGTTTTTCAACCCGGGGCTTTTCGCATCAACTATATTCTCAATCAAATTATTTCGTTATCCAAATTTTGGTACTGGTAAGGTCGTTTCCACCGGTAGCGGCCGTCCAATTGGTATTATTGAACTGGCGTTCGTCGGCTGGATACTGATAACGTTGCAAGGTGCCGTAATTCTGCGCATAACCTGCCGGATTGTTTGTATCGGCAGGTGTTGCACCGCCTGTTCTTCTCATTAAAGTCCAGGCTACCCAAGGCTGACGAAACAGATCTATCCATTCCTGCGCATAGATCAGGCTAAGCGCATTGCTGGCATTAAAGGCAACTTTGGGATTGGTCAATACAGCGCTGATCTCTCCTGCAGTCGGCGTGGCCGACGTTGGCTTATTCACTACCCAAACCGATGAATTATACGCCATATTTTTCCAAAAAGTAAGCGAAGCTGTTACGCCCGCCTCATATTCAGTTTGTGCCGAAGCAGTATTCTGTGCCACCCCGATACCCCTTGCATAGGCTTCAGCTTTCAAAAAGTGTACTTCTGCTGCCGACATAAAAATTTCGGGGCATGCTCCGGTTGATCCAGACATAATCCCATCACGGCCCCAGTAATAATTATAGTCCGAATATAAATTGCCTGCCTTATTCGATGACCACCCCTGGTTACTGGGATCTCTTTTAGTATTATACGGGTCTCCACCATCAGCTATAGGGGTAACCGGGTTTTGCGGATAAGGCACCCATTTACCTTTAACATGGCCCGATGTGTCTACACCAACAGTGCCAGCTGTATCCCCATTTACCTCAAAAAATATTCTGCATCTCAGGTCAAATATCCCGCTTCCATCGGTGCCGTTATTGTTGGGTTTATTGGTATTAAACAGATTCCACAAGGTGCTGCCCATTCTTGCACGGCTTTCCTGGCGAAAAAAGAAACCACGCCCTGCTGCGCTTATATCGAATGATATACCGGGTATATTCGTTTGGTTAAGACCAATCACATCGAGTACCGGGTCTGTTAATAATGGCTTGGTCATGGCATCTGCTATAATCGGAGCGGCGTCTGCATTATCTTTGTCGTACATCGTTAACGCATAACGCAACCGAAGTGAGTTGGCGAATTTTATCCATTGCGGAATAGGTCCTGACGAACCGCCGGCTCCTATAAGAAATTCGTTGGGAAACGAATATTGGCCAGCGGCAGTCGTGAAATGATTCACGGCCCATGTAAGGTCACTTAAACAGGAAAGATAGATCTGTTGTTGTTTATCGTAAGGTACAACAAGGTCCTTAGTAGAGCCTGAAAATGCCTTTCCTGCTTTAGAATAAGGCATATCGCCATACAAATTGGTCAACTCAATGGCTTGGTACGCCCGTAATACCTTTACCATGGCGATAGCATTGGTATAGGTTGCAGAATCCGGGCTGGTTGCCATTGTATGAAGCATTTGATTCATCGCCGGCAAATTGGAATAGAATTCGCTCCAGCTTGTTCCCTCTATGAAAGTAAAATCGGATACCGCATATACCGCACCCAACTGCGTGATAGGATACAGCCATCTTGCGGCGGCATTTTTGCCGATGTTGGCGTCAAGGTCAATATTAGACCCAATACCCGTGTAAAGCTGCGCCAGGGTTGCAGACGCGGGCCCGCTATACGGTGCGTTCTCCTTTTGAAAATTTTTGGTACAGGACGCAAGAATTGAAGCAACAAGAACCGTCAAGGCCATTGCTCCCTTCCAATGTTTTATATTATGATGCTTTAACATAACGTTTCTTTTTTAATTTTTTAATTCACATTAAAAACCTGCCTTTACAGAAAAACCGTAAGAACGAACACCCGGCAAACCGCCAAACTGTATGCCCTGAACGTTTCCACTGCCAACAATACTTTCGGGGTTGATCCTATCCGGTAAGGTAGTGAACAGGTAGAACAGGTTACGGCCAATCAATGAAAACGTAAGGTTTTGGAACACCTTAGTCTTTTGAACCACTTCGTTTGGAACCCTATAACTTAAAGATAGCTCGCGCAATTTTCCCCATGAATCGTTAAATATGGAATTGGTGCGTACTATAGGATCGTTATCCCACGATTGATAGTTGCCGGCATATTTCCACCATGCATTTACCACATTGGTGTTTGGTATATAGGTACCTGGTGTTGAGCCTTGCACAACTCCAGGCAAAATTACACCAACATTAGCTTTGGTGCCGTCCGGATAGGTATATGGCAAACCATGGCCATCTCTTTCCCACACGGTTTCAGGCGCCATCCCCTGGCCCATGATGGTAGCATAATCTCCTGACCATATCTGGCCACCAATTTTGAAGTCGGCTAAAACATATAAGCTGAAATTTTTATAGCGGAAGTTTTGAGAAATACCGCCTGTTAATTTTGGCGTAGCATCGCCTATTTTAACAAAATTATCTGAGGTAGCATACTGCGCGCCAAGTACCGGTCCATTCCCGGTATTATTGCCGTCCGCGTACACCAGGTTTACTATTTTCTGGCCACTCTTGGTGTATTTATAGTCTAAACCATAAATGCTGCCATAATCGCTGCCAACATCAACCTTCATTAATACACCATCGTTGCCGAACCATGAGCCCAATTGAAGAGAATTGAGGCCGGGCTCCAACGCTACAACTTTATTTTGGTTGTGTGCTGCGTTCAGGGTTACATCCCAGGAAAAATCTGGCGTCTTAATTACTTTGGCATTTACTGTTAATTCAATACCTCTGTTGCGCAAGGCTCCTGAATTGATCAAAACGCTGGTAACACCGGATGTAGCTGCAACAGGAACAGTTATTTCCTGATGATCTGAATAGGTGTTATAGTAAGTGAAATTTACATTTAACCGGTCATTAAAGAAGCCCAGGTCTGGCCCGATTTCAAACGATTTTGAACGTTGTGGTTGAATATCGGTAGGAAAGGTACCTGGTAAATTCAAGCCATTTAAAAAACCGGGGGTGTTAGTGTTACCAGCGACTGGCACATAAGTAAGGCCGTTTCGATAAGGCAAGTATGCATTGGCGCTTTCCGCCTCACTGATCCTCAATTTACCATAGCTAAGCCAGTTTTTTATAGAACCCATATCAAACGCATCGGTGAACACGAAGCTTAAGCTTGCCGATGGATAAAAATAGCTCCAACGCGAAGGACGCAATGTTGACGACCAATCATTGGTGCCTGACAAATCCAGGAACAGGTATTTTTTGTATGATAAGTTGAGCAAACCATATACCGTATTTATCTGCATTACATATCTGTTCTCTGAAGGATTTAGAACAGTTGGTGTGTTGCCATTGTAATTATTCAGGTTAAAAATAAATGGATAATTGAACGGCCCGGGGTTATTTGAGGAGATATCATACATATTCGTATAATAGTGCCTTGCACCAGCTGAGAAACTTGCGTTAAAATCTTTTAGCAGATTGTTTTTGTAAAAAACCAAACGGCCATCCAGGTTATTGGTTGAAGTCCGGGCCAGGTCATATCCATAACTACCAAGTAGTCCCGCCGCATCAGTAGGGTAATTCTGGTTTACAAACTGGTTGGTGTAATAATTCAAACCAACATTGCCAATCGCCTTTAACCATGGGGTAACTTCGGCGTTAAGCGAAATAGACCCTATAAATTGATTTTGCGTAAGGTTAGTGGTGTTGTTAAAGGTATTCCACCAGTAGCTCCACTCGGCTGCGCCGGTATATGGATTTTGTTGAAGTATCGGGTTTTGCGATCCATCGGGCAATGTGCTCAGGCCTCTTTCAAGCGGCTTATAGTCAGCCGGTACATGATAAACCGTCAGATAGCCAACGCCGATACCGCTACTGCCCGTTCCACCTTCGCCGTATATGTTTGGCGGATTAAATTTATTCAGATTAACATAACTTGCAGTAGCGTCGACCTTAATTTTCGGGCTGATATTAATTGACGACCCTATATTAAAAGTATTTGTCGCGTTATTGCTATTATAAGTTATATCTTCGTTCGTCGCTCTTGTGTAGGACACGCGCAAAGTGCCCAGATCTCCCCCGGCAGAAAGGGATATATTATGGGTTTGCGTGTTACCTTTCTTGTAAAAACTTTGGAAGGGATTTGGATTGCCGGTATATGGCCTGGTTTTACCATCCCACCAAACCAGCGGCTGGCCCAACGTTCTTGGCCCCCATGAAGAACCGTCTCCGGGGAAGCCGATATAATTATAGAAAGGCCCTCCTGCACTACTGGTAACGCCCGGGCTTACATAAGCCCCCGGTATACTTCCCAAAGAACCGTAAGGGTCGCCCTCAATTTGTTCCTGCCTGTTATTTCCATTGGCGTCTTTATAAAAAGACGGATTGGCTGAATAAAGGTCCTCAGTCATACCATTACCATATTCGTCCTGCGTTTTTATAAAACGGTACGGGTCGTTAGTACGATACGTATAACTGTAATCTACACCAAATCCTTTCTTTTTTGTACCCTTTTTAGTAACGATAAGGAGAACGCCATTGGCTCCGCGCGCACCGTACAAGGCCGCTGCAGTTGGCCCCTTCAATACTGTAACACTTTCTATATTATCCGGATCTAAACTGTTTAAAAATGAGCCGTTATCTATAGGCGGCTGTGATACGTCGGTAGTACCCTTGCTCAATGCATCCGTATAAGATTGAACAACACCTTTTGGCTGTACCGGCTCGTTATCAATTATAACGTTATCTACGACGATCAGTGCCTGGTTATTTCCGTAAAGATTATTATTCCCCCTGAGCACAATACGTGTCGAACCGCCTTCAACGCCATTGGGGGTAGAAATATTCAATCCCGCTACTTTGCCCATCAGGCCTTCGGAAATATTAGGCGGGTTTACTTTATCCAGGTCTGCTCCCGATATTGTCTGGGCCGAATAGCCTAATGATCTTGCTTCACGTTTGATACCCAAAGCCGTAGTGATTTCTACGCCTTGTAACGAGGCTGCGGAAGGCGCCAGGCTAATTGTAATGCTGGTTCTATCGCCCACGATAACCTCGCGTACATTGTAACCTATAAACGAGACTACCAGCACTGCTGATTGGTCCGGAACAGTTATCTTGAAGGCCCCGTTAACATCAGTTGTTGTGGCAGTATTTGTACCTTTTACCCTTACCGTTGCGCCTGGCAGTGGAAGGCCCTGGTCGTCGGTTACTTTTCCGGTTATCGCAATTGGATTAACCTGGACCAATTCAGTGCTGCCTGCCTTTCTTGCGGTCAGCACGATTGTTTGCTGCACTATTTTGTAGGATATTGGAAGATCCTGGAAACAGGCCTCCAAAGCTTTTTCAATAGTATAATTCTTGATATCCAGTGAGATTTTCGGAGAGTTTTTTACAAGCTCTGTGTTATACCAAAACGTATAGCCGCTCTGTTTTTCAATTTGAGTTAAAATCTTTTCGAGTTTTGCATTTTTATCAGTTATCGTTATGCTTTGGCCAAATGTAGCTGCATGCAAATGCAGGCAAAACGCGATAACAAGGACAATAGTTAGTTTCATAACCAACAGTATCTTTTTAAGCCGCCGGTAGTTATACCTGAACGGATAAATAGTAGAAATTTCCATACATTTGTTTGGTTTTGGGTTCGTATTCGGATGAATTAGGTTAATTTAATCTCGTTTAGCCCAGCCGCATTGCCGGAGGTGCTCGCAACACGTTCCGGCTTTTTTGCTGGTAAAGCTGTCAGGTTCCTTGCCTTATTGCTTTTTGTTTACCAGTTATGATTTGACGATGATCTTCCTCCCTTCTATCGTAAAATTTATACCGCTCAGTTCAAGTATTTTTAATACCTGCGAAGCATTTGAGTTACGTGATATCTTTCCGTGATAGGTGTAATCAGGGGTAGGCCCCTTATACTCTACTTCAATATCATACCATCTGGCAATCTGGCGCATGATAGTTTGGATGCTGGCATTATTAAATTGAAACATACCATTTTTCCAGGCAGTTACTTCATTAATATCCACATCACTCGTTACTTCGGACAAGCCATTTGCTTTTAACAAAAATTGCTGCCCGGGCTTAATCATGGTCTGCCCTTTAGCGTCGTATATTTTCACACTGCCTTCAACCAGGGTGGTTGCAGAAGCGTTTTCGTCCGAATAAGTGTTTACATTAAATTGGGTGCCTATGTCCTGTATAGTTTGACCTGAGGTTTTTACTTTAAACGGCTGCTTTGCATTGTGTACAACTTCAAAATAGGCTTCACCGGTTAACTCAACAACTCTTTCGTTGCCGTTAAACGCCGTTGGGAATTTTAATGATGAAGCGGCATTTAACCATACTTTGGTACCATCGGCAAGGGTGAGCTGATATTGGCCGCCTTTGGGAGTAGTTAGGGTATTATAACTTACTTCGGCAGGATTTGAATTGGTCTCTGCGGCCTTATATGACAATTCCCCGCTTTGTTTAATAATATGAACGCCCGGCTGCGAGGTAAACGCACCGTTTTTCATATTATTTAAATTGATTTTTGAACCGTCAGCAAGGGTCAAAATCGCCTTATTGCCTCCTGGCGCCAGGTCGTGATTTTGCGCACTAAGTTTAGCAGGTTCGTGCTTTAATCTATTTAAAAAGAATACCGAAAGTGCCAGGAACAATAAAATGGACGCGGCCAACTGCAAATATCTCCTTTTATATATAGGTACGATCTGCCTTTCTGCTTTGTCTATACGGTTATCTATTTTCTGCCGAAGGGTGGCCTTAAGTGTATTGATCTCATTTTCATCTAAGCTATCGGTAATATCAGGGTCATTGGAAAAGTGAGAATAGTAATTTTCAATAGCATTTATCTCTTCGGCGGATGCGCTGCCGTTTAAATACTTTTCGACCAGCTTCAAAAAATCTTTCCTGAGATGAGGGGGCATAAGTGGTTTTTCTTACATGTATCAAAACATGTAAGAATCTCCCATTCACTTCTTAAATTTTTTTATTTTTTATCAGACTGAAGGCAAAACATTATTCGGGGAGCATCACAGCAATAATGTCATGATCTTCGCTAAATGCAAGCGAAGCAGTTTCAACGAGGTTGTGAATTGATTTTGTACTGTCTTTTGCGACACATGCAGTATCTCACTGATCTCGCGGGTGGATAGGTCCTGGCTAAATTTCATGCTGAAAACCTGCCTTCTTTTTTCAGGCTGCATATTCAGCCAGATATTTATACACTCGCGGACCTCCTTCTCAAAGAAAATTGAGTCAGGATCCGATGACGACTCAGCTAAAAATTCTATGGTTTCTGCAAAGGCGCCGATATTCTTTTCTTTTTTGTACAGGGTAAAAACGCGGTAGCGGACAGCGGTAAATAAGTAGGCGGCCAAACATTCAATATTCTTATTTTCCCGGCTTAGCCACAAGTCGGCAAAAATATCTTGTATAATATCGGCGCAAAGATCTTCATCTCTTAGTCGTTTATAACTTTCATTATAAAGTCTAAGCCAGTAACGCTCATATATTTCGCTGAACGCGGCCTCATCGCCTTGTATTAAAAGGGTAACCAATTCATCGTCCCGAAATGAATTAAGCGGCCTCATAGTTTAAAGAGGGTAAAATTAACAGATCAATTAATTAAGCGTAATTTAGGCAATTGGTACCACATTTAAATAGTGATGCTATAAAGATATAAACATTTGTGTTTAAGAAGCAAATTATGGCGATAACTCAATACACTATCCCTTTTAATTATGCCTGATTACCTGATTGATACTAAGCCTCTCCAGGCTTTTTTTTGACCCGTTTTTGAATCGCTTTTTTTGCATCAAATTTCTATCACCGAAACTCTGGATAGCCCGCCTCAAGGGCTATTTCAGCATATTCAAAAATTGTTAAGCCATGTTAGATTAACATTAAAAAAACGACCAACTACCCCTTAATTATTAAGTGGTTATTATCGTTATGTTAAGCCTCATCCAGTCATGTTAAAATTCAGAAATTATCCAAAATTGGGGTGGTGTTTTGGTCGAAAACAGGGATTTATATGGCTAAAAAGTTCTACCTTTTTATCGTGCTTTTATTGTCTTCAGCCATGGCATTTGCACAGAATGCTTCGCTTAAGGGCACCGTTCGGGACAGCAAGACAAATGAATTATTACCAGGGGCAGTTATCCATTTTGATGACATTAACAATGGAGTCGCTGCGAATGCGAACGGCGAATACTCGCTATCAAATATTGCCCCGGGCGAATATAAGGTTAAGGTAAAACTACTTGGTTATGCAGAGTTTGAAAAGAAAATTAAACTGAGCGCAGGGCAGGAAATGATTTTGAATATTAAACTTTTAAGTGAAAACCGTGAACTGAAAGAAGTAAGTGTATTTGGGAAGCTGGATAATGAAAGCGAAGCTGCCTCAAGGTCAAACGAAAAAAATTCAAGCAATATAAAAAATGTTGTTAGCGCGCAGGCTATTGAGAAATCTCCGGACATAAATGCAGCTAATGTTTTGACCAGGGTTTCTGGTGTTACCATACAACGTAATGCAGGCGGTGATGATGCCTACGCGATCATCAGGGGACTTGAACCGCGTTATAACAACACCCTGATCAATGGGGTACAAATAGCAAGCCCTGATAGCAAAACCAGATTAGTATCATTAAGCGTAGTGCCTTCTGAGTTGCTGGGGCGAATCGAAGTGAGTAAAACACTAACTCCGGAAATGGACGGTGACGCGATAGGCGGTACAGTTAATCTTGTTTTTAAAGATGCTCCTGAGAAAAGGCAAATCACGGCAACAGGATCAATTGGCTATGAACAACTTTTTATTAACAGAAAATTTATCGATTTCTCTAAAACGAATATAAACACCTATAGCCCTTCTGAAATGAACGGGTCAACATACGTAGCCCAACCTGGTGATTTTACAAGGTCAAACCTCGATTTCAAAAGTATTACCCCACCCCCTTCAGAGACTTTTAGTTTCAGCTATGGGCAACGGTTTTTAAATAACAAATTAGGTTTTGTTGTTGGCGACAGTTATCAAAATAATTATTTCGGTTCAAACACTGTAGGTGATGATGGCAATGCCGACCCTAACGACCCGGACCATCGCCCAAGAATAAATGACATTTATACACGCAGTATTTCAAGCCGTCAAATCCTGAATAATTTGATAGCCCATTTGGATTACAAAATCAACGACAAAAATAAAATCAGTTTAGATAACGTATTTCTGTACTCCCGTATTGAAGAAGCATCGTTTACAACAGATACATCTATTACAGGCGGTAATGGCGGAAGAACTGTTCCAGGTACCGGTCCGGTAAATTTCATCAATCAATCTACAACATCTAATCAATATATTGAAAATTTAAAAGTCACAGGGAATCATGTATTAAGCAAACATTTCCTGTTTGACTGGTATGGCGCATTTTCAGACGCTTTTGTAAGGACACCCGATCAGGCTTCAATCAATTCGAATATTGCGATCTCCTACGATCCATCTACCAAGCAATTTACCAGGACGCCTAACTATTTCGATGAGATCGACCGCACCTGGTCGCATAATAATGACAAGGATTATACCGGCGGAGGTAGCCTCACTTATAAAATACCCATAAAAAATGCCGTGCTCGATCTAAAAGCTGGTGGATATTACAGGGATAAAACCAGGTATAATTATGAAGATGAATATATACTGAGGCCACAGGCCACAACTGCGGGCGAAAAAGTAGTTTTCAGTGATATCTATACGGCACAATGGAATGTTTACAACCCGTATGGAGCCGGGGAGTTTAATATAAACAACTATAATGCATTTGAGAAGATAACTACTTTTTATGGCCAGTTCAAATTTACCTTATCCAAATTAGAGGTATTAGGAGGGGTAAGGAATGAAACAACTTCTGAAGGTTTTCATGTAAGGCAAGATGTCACCAATGCGTCAGACGTAACAAAAGATTACTCTGATATGCTACCCAGCATTAGTTTCAGGTATCAGCTCACTGATAAAACTAATTTAAGACTTGCTTACTTCACATCCATCGCCCGCCCTTCTTATTACGAATTGGTGCCTACAGTGCCACCAAGTACGGGCGGAACTGTAGTTGAAGGCAATCCCAATTTAAAGCATACTACCGCAAACAATTATGATTTGAGGTATGAGCTATTTCCAAAACCAGATGAGCAATTTTTTATAGGTGCCTACTATAAGCAGTTAACTAATCCGATAGAATACTCCTACGGAGGAAACAGTGGCGCCAATACTTTATATCAGCCCATGAACTCGCCATCAGCTAAGGTAGCAGGCGTTGAACTTGCTTTTACCAAATACTTAGGTAATTATGGTTTGAGTGGAAATTACGCTTACAACTATTCTGATGTAGCAGGAATCAAAGTCGACCGTAACAACCCTGTTGCACGGGTGATAGAACACAGAATGCTTACTGGAGCTTCGGTGCATGATCTTAATGTATCATTCTTGTACAGAAACAAAAAAGCGGGACTTAATGCACAGGTGGCTTATCAGTATCTGGGCAAAACCCTGGTTGGAATCTACCCTGATAATGGCGACAACTACATACAGCAACCCCTTTCTATTCTGGCATTTTCGGCAGATAAAAGTTTAGGTAAACACTTTGCCATATTCACTAAACTGAATAATCTTTTAAATACCCATACAACCGTTGTATTGCACAATTTCCAAAATGGCAACGAAGCAACTAAAGCGACCTACCTTGTAGGCTTACGCTACAATTATGAATAGTGACAATTAAATTTTATTGATATGAAAACAAAACAAATTTCTTTCTGGTTAGCTTCTATCGCTTTAGTAGCTACGATTTCTTCGTGCTCGAAAAAAGAAAGCACAACCGTTGTAAAACCAGTGATACCACCATCACACCCGATAACCTCGGACACTATCGGCAGCTTTACAAAAGGTACATTGTTAGCCGGCAAAACCTACACCATGAACCATGATGTGTATGTGAATAAAGGAGATACGTTATTAGCTCAACCCGGTGCCACAGTTATCGTTAAAAATAATTCGCAATTTAAAATCCAGGGTGTTTTCCAATCTATGGGAACACAGGCAGCACCTGTAACATTCAACTCTGATTCTAATAATCCGGGTACATGGGGTGGTTTTGCAACTGATAGTGCCCAGGCAGTAACAATTTTATGGACTAAAATATTTAATACAGGTGGTCCTGATAAAACGGGTAGTGCAAGAAGGACGCTTGTAGTAAGCAAACCTATTAAAGTGGATATAGAAGATAGTTGGATTGAAAATGGACAAGACGACGGATTAGGTCTTTTTGGCGGCGCTCAGGTTACTATCTTAAGAAACACTATCCAATCTGGCGGCAGCACAGATGGCGAAGCAATCAACCTTAAAACCGGCGCAACAGGTACTGTAGCTTATAATGTTATTTTTAGCCAGGCTGGTACAGGGATAAAATTAGAAACCGCCAAAGTAGTAACAACCGCTCCAACCAATGTTGATGTATACAACAATACAATAGTTTCATGCGGCTGGAGAAGAGGCGCAGCCGAACCTGGCAGAGGTGTTTCAGCAGGTGTAAGTGCAAAAGGAAACGTTTATAACAACATTATTGTAAACTGCTATCACGGTTTAGAAATATTTACTGATGACGGAGCCGGAAATGTTCAATACGGTTATAATTTATTCTATTCATCAGCTGACACTTTTGTTGATAATACACCAACGACCTCAGTTCCTCCGGGCCAACCCATAACTGTTAATTTAAGAGCTGGTTACTATCCGGCAGGTGCACTTGGTGTTGCTCAATCAACGGATATTATTTCTACAAGCACTTCTACCGGTAACCCAATGTTCAAAAGCTTCGATGGTTCATTTTTGAACCCTAATGGGGCGCCTAACAACAATGATTTCCATTTACAAGCCGGATCACCTGCTATAGGACACGGAAATCCTACCTATAACGCTGATATGGGTGCTTATACATCAGATGGCAAAGGCAATAAACACTAAATGTTTTCAGTATTTAAACGCAACTTGGCATTGTCCAATTAAAATAAACACGATGAAAACATTTAAAAAAGTACTTCAATTAATTCCTTTTGCCCTGCTGCCTTTGTGCGGGATGGCTCAAACTACAAGCTACGTTGCTGATAAGACTATCCCTCTTACCGGAAACGGCGGTTATGATTATGCCTTTATTGATCAGGCTAATCATATCTTATATGCTTCGCACGGTACTGCGGTTAACGTAGTTGACCTGCAAACCGAAAAACAGGTGGCCGTTATCGGGGATATGAAGGGTGTTCATGGTATCGCACTGGTTGATGAATTGCACCGCGGCTTTATCAGCGACGGGAAAGGCAGCGCCGTGATTGCGTTCGATACGAAAACGTTCAAAACTATTAAAGTAATACCGATAACCGGGAAAGATGCCGATGGTATTATTTACGACCCATTTTCAAAAAAGATCTTCGTTTTTGGTGGTGATGACAATGCAGCAATGGTTGTTGATCCGAAAGGTTTAAAACAGGTTAGTACTGTGGAAGTGGGCGGCGCGCCAGAATTCGCAGTGTCTGACGAGAAGGGTTTAATTTACAACAACCTGGAAGACAAAAGCAGCCTTGCCGTGATCGATGCGAAAACATTGAAGGCGATCAAGCATTATCCGTTAAGCCCTTGTGGCAAACCAACCGGTTTAGCTATCGACAAGGATAATCAGCGTCTTTTCACTGTATGCCGTGAAAATAAAGGCATGAGCGTAATCGACATCGCTACAGGTAAGGTTGTACAAACACTACCAATCGGGGCAGGTGTTGACGCCGTGATCTATGACCCGGCAAACAAATTGGTTGTCGCTTCTAATGGGGATGGAACTGCCTCTATCTTTAAACAAGATTCACCAGACAGCTATACGCTTGTTCAGACCTTAAAAACCCAGAACCGTGCCAAAACCATGGCGATGGATATGTCGACCCATAAGCTTTACTTCCCGGTGGTTGATTTTCAGCCGGGTACCAGGACACCTGTTGCTGACAGCTTTAAACTGCTGGTTTACAAACCAAACTAGTTTCAATGAAACGCAGGGATTTTGTTAAAAA
>JAFAKI010000372.1 GCA_019235595.1 Mucilaginibacter sp.
TGGAAGATGAGTTGCTTAAATACCTGGTTTACTATAACTGGGAAAGACCACATCAGGGCATCGGCGGTAAAAAGCCTATTGACATGGTCTCCCTAAACAACAAAAAATAAAACCCTAATTCCATTGTCGAATTACTAAACCCTTACAGCAATGACATGGTTTTTGAATTCAATAACTTTTCATATATCCCATAATTCTCCTCATCAAAGCAAACAAATATTACTTTTTCAATCTGGTTATTTGATGACAAAAAGTCTTTCACCGTCCGGATCGCGATTTCCGCTGCCTTATCTTTAGGGAAACTGTAAATACCCGTGCTAATATTTGGGAAGGCTATAGTTTTTACATTATTGTCTACCGCTAATTGTAGACTATTTTGATAGGCATTGCATAGTAAAGCATCCGCTCCTGTATTGTTTTTACTCCAAACCGGTCCGACGGTATGGATTACAAACCTCGCTGGCATATTTCCGGCGGTGGTAATCACGGCTTCGCCTACTGCACAACCGCCCTGCTTACTTCGTATACGGATACACTCCTCCAAAATTGCCTTCCCACTGGCACGATGAATAGCGCCATCCACGCCACCACCGCCCAAAAGCGAGGTGTTTGCTGCATTTACAATTGCGTCAACATGCAGTTTAGTGATGTCGCCCTTTTGCAATTCTATCCTGAGCGCGTTCATGTTAAATTTCGTGTACTAATATTAAGCTTTTCAACCAATACACAATAAAATTGTTTGCGGCATTTTTATTGTGGGTTATTTCATGTACATGCTAAACCACCTTTTGAGAAATGAAGAAGCGCGTATTAATTCTGGAGGACGATCAGGACACTGCTTATATTTTGGGATTTTTGACCAGGCAGCTCAACCTGGAGGTAATTACCTCTAACAAAGCATTATTTATCCCCGACATTAAACGGTTATCGCCCGACCTGATCATATCCGATCATTTATTAGGCATCGAGCTTGGCGGTAATCTGTGCAAGACACTAAAATCTAAAGAGTCGACCAGAGAAATACCCGTGTTACTGATATCCGGCGCCGTTGATCTTCCCAAAATTGCAAGGGAATGCGAGGCTGACGATTACGTCGCCAAACCATTCGAAAGCAACGAAATACTGGATAAAATATGGGAATTGATCTACAAGAAAAAATTCAGTTTTGCCTGACTATATCTCCACTTCCCCCTCAAAAACCTGTTTAGCAGGCCCTTCCAAAAAGATGTGGCTGTAATGATTGCCATCGGTTTCAAAGCGGATGTTTAAATCTCCACCTAATACTTTTATCGGAGTATTTAGTTTTCCCGTTTGGTGGTTGTGTTTAGCCATTGCCAATGCAACAGCTGTTACTCCTGTTCCGCAGGCATAGGTTTCATCTTCCACTCCTCGCTCGAAGGTCCGTACGAAATACCCACCGTTTAAAGGCTCCACAAAGTTTACGTTGATGCCCTTTGCCTTATAGGTATCATTATTGCGGATTGCATGGCCGTCGTGATAAACATCTTTATTCTCCAATCCGTCAACCAACTCAATATAATGCGGCGAACCAGTGTTGAGCACATAAGCTTCGCCGTCGCGGTTAATGGTATCAACATCAATCATTTGCAGGCTCACCCAATCACCGCTTTCTGAAATTTTGGCATGATGCGGGCCATCTACTGCCAAAAAGTTCGTTTCGTTCTCTATCACCCCAAGAAACTTGGCGAAAGCTACAATACATCTGCCACCATTACCGCACATGCTGCTCGGCTGACCGTCGGAATTATAATACACCATCTCAAAATCGTATCCCGGGGTGTCCTGTAAAAACATCATACCGTCACCGCCAATGCCGAACCTGCGGTCGCACAACCGGGAAATCAGCGCCGGATTATGGTGATTTACAATACTTTGGCGGTTATCCACCAGAATAAAATCGTTGCCTGCACCCTGATATTTATAGAATTTAATTTTCACTTATTTTTTATTGATTTTAAAGAAACTTATCGAAATCATAAGTAGTTAAAATAAACCCTTATCATCACCTGTTGTTAATTTAACAAAATTTAACAAAAAATTGGATAACTTAAGGTTGATTATAACGTCTTACTGGTATTAAATTTGACACACCAATTGTAATAAATTAAATATTGCAAAAGAAAAGTGATTTATAATATGAAACTATTATGAGGTAGTATAAAGGCCTCTACCCGTCAGAATAGATTCGCTTAATAATTTAAAAACAGATTAGAGAAAATGAAAAAGTTTGGTTTAACAATCCTAACCGCGTTTTTAGGCGGTGCTCTGGCATTAGGCGCATACAAAGTAATTGAGAATAAGTATGCCGATAACATGAGCATTGAGGACAAGCAAAAAGTTTACTTTACTAACAATCCTTTAAGCAACAATGGCTCATCGGATGCGCCGACTGATTTTACTGTTGCTGCTGCCGAAGTTACCCCGGCTGTTGTGTATATCCGCACCACTTATAAGAGCCAGGATAATAGCGGCCAGGATCAGATGCAGCAGTTATTTGGCGACATGTTTGGCGGCCGTATGCAGCCACAAGGCCCGCAGATGGCATCAGGTTCTGGTGTAATCATCTCTCCTGACGGTTACATCGTGACCAACAACCACGTAGTTGAAAAAGCTGATAAAATTGAAATTACCACTAACGATCACCAGCACTTTACCGCTAAAGTGATTGGCACTGACCCGAATACCGACCTTGCCCTGATCAAGATCAGCGCTACCAATTTACCTATCGTAAAATTGGGCAACTCTGACAATGTGAAAGTAGGCGAATGGGTATTGGCTGTAGGCAACCCTTTCCGCCTGACTTCGACTGTTACAGCAGGTATCGTAAGCGCTAAAGGTCGTGGCTTAGGCCTCATCGGCAGCAATCAGGACGAAGAGCAGCAAACTCCATTTGGCCGTATGCATGTTCAACGTCAGAATGGCGGCAAACAATTGAATAAAGGTATCGAGTCATTTATCCAAACCGACGCTGCTATTAACCCTGGTAACAGTGGTGGCGCATTGGTGAACACCAAAGGCGAGCTGATCGGCATCAACGCTGCTATCGCTTCGCAAACCGGTTCATATGAAGGTTATGGTTTTGCCATCCCTATCAACCTGGCTAAAAAAGTACTGAATGATATCCAGAAATATGGTTCGGTAAAACGTGGCTACCTGGGTGTTAGCTTTAAAGAGCTTGACCAGGACGCTGCCGACCAATTGCACATCAATCGCAACGTTGGTTTATATGTCGATGATGTTGCTTCAGGCAGCGGAGCTGCTCAAGCCGGTTTACAACATGGCGATATTATCACTAAAGTGAATGGTAATAAAGTATATGAGTCATCAGACTTACAGGAACCAGTTGCCCGTTTACAGCCTGGCGATAAAATTAATCTGACGATTTTACGTGGCAGCGAAGAAAAGAATGTAAGTGTAACCCTGAAAGCCGATGCAGGCAATTTGGGCCGTACTGCTGCTGTGTCAAAATCAGCCGAAGAATTGTACAATAAATTGGGTGCAAGCTTTAAATCGCTTACCCCTGCCGAAAAAGCTAAATACCATGTACGCTCAGGTGTGATAGTTACCCAGGTTCGTCCTGGATTACTGTTCGACGATACCCAGATCCCTGTAGGTTCTATCATTACCAGCATCAACAAACAGCCGGTTAATAACTCCGATGATATCAGCAGGGCAATTACCAGCATGCATAACGGCAACCTGATCATCACCGGTTATTATCCTGACGGAACCGCATTTAACAATGTGTTCCAGCAAGGCGATGGCGAATAATTGTTAAGTGATTAATATAAAATTCAGAGAAAGCCCGGTGATGAGCCGGGTTTTTTTATACCCTTGATTCTGATCAAAACAGTGTTTCAACCGTTTCAGTGTTTATATACTCTGTGACGTGAAACAGTGAAACAAGAAAATCATCATCGTGTTTCGCCTGTTTCAGCGTTTATATACTCCTGAGAGTGAAACAATGAGAGAAGAATTTATAACATACCTTTACTTTTAGCCAAAGGCATATTTGGCGGCAATTCAAACAGTTTATCATTAATGGGTTTGCGTACAACTGATATTGCCGTGATAGTAAATGTGAAATATTTTCTTTGCATGATTTCTTTTAATGCAATTGATCGCGACATTTCAAGAAACGCATACCAATTGCCCTCCTGGTGATTGAGGTAAAGGCGTGGATTAACAGAAAATTGTGAATTGAAATAATATATCTGTACGCCGCTATTGCAATTAAATGTTAATTTATCACATCTATATCCCATTATAGTGGTGTCATTCTTTTTTAAATTGACTTTATATATAGTATCATGATTTATTGTAACATCATGCCATAACGCGGAATCGTTGCTTGCTATCTTATTATATATTTTTTTATTCTTATCAATATAAATCTCCCATTGACTTACATTCCCATTTAATACTGATTTATAATTGGCGCCTTTCATGTAGTAAACTTGCTTAGTGCCTATCATGCTGCTTAATTTTTCGCTGGTGATTTTTGGAGTATTTGATCTGACACTAACAGAATACACTACTTCGCCTTCAAAGCTTTTTTGAGCGAAAGTAACAGTTGTCAAAAACTGAAGGAGTATTAATAAGATAAAGGTTTTATTCATGTTCAAATATATTTATTATTTAAAAAGGGATCCAGTTAAAGCCAATTTTGTGTTTCAGTGTTTCACTCTATAAAGTATATAAACACCGAAACAGGTGAAACAGCCATCAAATTACTAAATGATATAGCTGTCCTACCTTCGCAGCTAATAATGGGTAATCCAAATTCACTACATTTGCCCTCATGACGATCTGTGCCGGGCTTGATTTTAATTTTTTAGGACAAGACCTTGTCCTGCTGCCTCAAAAAGCCATTTACTGGAAACAACAAAAAGCCTTAATTGCTGCTGATGTTCACCTGGGTAAAGTGGGGCATTTTCGTAAAGCTGGCATTGCTGTGCCGCGCAATATGGAGCAAAGCGATTTGGCTACCTTATCCGACCTGATATTTGAATACAAACCCGAAAAGCTGATCTTTCTGGGCGATCTCTTTCACAGCGATATGAATGCCGACTGGGATGGGTTG
>JAFAKI010000399.1 GCA_019235595.1 Mucilaginibacter sp.
AGTTTTTGCAAGTAATACGGACGGCATAGAAAATGCATCCATGTTATTTGACAATGTGGAGATGCGGCCACTTTATATATTGGAAGTAGGGAAGCCGGGCAGTTCTTATGCATTTGAGATCGCCCAGAAAATTGGTCTGCCACAACAAGTTTTAAACCTGGCCAAAAATAAGATTGGCGTTAGTCAAAAGAAAGTAGATACCTTACTGGTTGACCTGGAGCGCGAAAAAAAGGAAATATTCGATACCAAAGTAAAGCTGGAAAGGCAGCAAAAAAGAGTAAATGAGTTGCTTTCGGAAAATGAAAAGCTTAAGAGTTATTTGGAGGAAAATAAAAAAGCGCTTATTCGCGATGCAAAGCAGGAAGCTAAAAACATTATCCTGAACGCTAATAAACTGGTCGAGAATACCATTTCGGATATTAAAAGCAGCAATGCCGACAAGGAAAAAACACGACAACTGCGCGAAAACCTTAATCGCGAATTGCAGAAGAATACCATTAAGCCTGAAACGACTAAAGCCGCCGTATCTGAAGAATTAAAGCAAGGCGATTGGGTGAAGCTGAATGATTCGGAAACCACCGGTCAGATTATGGAAATCAATAAGGACAATGTGATTATCGCCATTGGCGATCTGCGGACTGTAGCTAAAAAGAACCGGGTGCAACGGATCAGCAAAAAAGAGGTTCCTAAAGAAATCAGGAAGAGTTTCAGCGGGCAAACAAACGATTATGCCAGCTTTAGTCCCGAGATTGATGTACGCGGCAAACGTGGCGAAGAAGCCCTTTACGATATAGAAAAAATGCTTGACCGCGCATTGATGATGGGCTTTAACAATTTAAAGATCATCCATGGTAAAGGTGATGGGATATTGCGTAAATTAATTCGCGAATATTATAGAAAATACGATGCTGTGGACAGGATGGAAGACGAGCATGCAGACCGGGGCGGGGATGGTATAACTTATGTATATTTGAAATAACCCGATATTACCTGAACATGAGGAAGCTATACTTTTTGCTGCTGCTGCAATTGGTAGCCGTTCTTGGCTGCGCACAAAATATAGTTGTTAAAAGTCATGATACACACATCCGTTACTCCGGGCGGATAACAATGACAGACGAAGCGGCTGAGTTCTCATGGTCAGCATCTTCCATCAAAATGAACTTTAAGGGAACTTTTATACAAACAACCCTGAAAGACGAACATGGCAACGATTACTGGAATGTGATTATTGATGGCAAAGTGATTTCGGTCCTTCAGCCTGACAGCATTCAAAAACAATATACCCTGGCTACGGGCCTTTCAGAAGGCAACCATACTATCGAATTGTTTAAGCGCAGCGAATGGTCTATGGGCAAAACCTGGTTTTATGGTTTTGAGCTTGATAAAAATGCAAGCATCTTGCAGCCGCCTGCTCAACAAAAGCGCAAGATGGAGATTTTTGGAAATTCCATCACCTGCGGGTATGCCAATGAAGATACCACGGGGTTGGATAGGGGAACGGCTCCTTACGAAAATGCTTATTTAAGTTATGCCTCAATCACTGCCCGTCATTTTGATGCTGAGTTGCATAGTACATCGCGAAGTGGTATTGGAATTATGGTAAGTTGGGCACCTTTGATCATGCCTGAGATGTATGACCGGCTGGATGCTACGGATGCCGAAAGCAAATGGGATTTTTCGAAATATATGCCTGACCTGGTAGTGATTAACCTGTTTCAGAATGACAATTGGATTGTTAAGCTTCCTAATAATGAGCAGTTCAAGGCAAGGTTTGGCACCAAACCACCAACCGACGAACAATGTATAAAGGCTTATAAGGATTTTGTAAAAACCATAAGAAACAAATACCCTAAAGCACAGATCATTTGTGCATTAGGCAGTATGGATGCGGTAAGAGAAGGTGCGCCATGGCCGGGATACATCAAAAAGGCAGTGGAGCAAATTGGCGATAAAAAAATATTCGTGCATTTTTTTCCTTATAAAAATACGCCCGGTCACCCCAGTAAAAAAGAACAGCAGGATATTGCTGATGATCTGATCGCTTTTATTGATCAGAATATAAAGTGGTAGAACACGATTACAGGACACGATTTTGAGATTTTAATGATTGACAAGATATGAGCGGAGGATCATGAAATTGAAAAGATGAAAATTTTTGACCCTGTAAATCACTTAAATCTCAAAATCGTGTCTTTGGATCGTGTTAAATTACGTTATTTGTAATGTGGCCTTTGCAGGCAACATCAATTATAAATCTTTAAAATCTTAAAATCGTGTTAAAAGTTGTTAGCGGCGCTGACGAAGCTGTCCATGATATTCAGGATGGAATGACCCTCATGCTCGGCGGGTTTGGTTTGTGCGGATTACCCGAAAAATGTATTGCTGCCCTGGTAAAAAAGGGCGTAAAAAATCTGACCTGTATTTCCAACAATGCAGGTGTAGACGATTTCGGCATAGGCCTGATGTTGAAGCAACGTCAGGTAAAAAAAATGATCTCATCCTATGTAGGTGAGAATGCTGAATTTGAGCGGCAACTGCTGAGTGGTGAATTGGAAGTGGAACTCATCCCTCAGGGGACATTAGCTACTCGTTGTATGGCAGCAGGCTACGGTATGCCTGCTATTTTTACACCTGCAGGTATTGGCACCGAAGTAGCTGTAGGAAAGGAAGTACGCAATTTTAACGGGAAAGATTATCTGATGGAAATGGCCTTTGATGCCGACTTCGCCATAGTAAAAGCCTGGAAGGGCGATACCATGGGGAACCTCGTCTACCGGTCGACCGCGAGGAACTTCAACCCGGTAATGGCCATGGCAGGTAAGGTGACAATTGCCGAAGTAGAGGAACTGGTGGAAGCAGGTGAAATTGACCCTGATCATGTTCACACTCCGGGAATTTATGTTCATAGGATTTTTAAAGGTGAGAATTACGAGAAGAGAATTGAACAAAGGACTGTAAGAAAAAAATAAACCCCATCGTCATTGCGAGGAACGAAGCAATCTCTACATAGGACATTCAATGGAGCACGATTTTTTGGCTGAACGATCATCAAGAAATTCTCTCTTCTTGACCTGTATAGCAAAGAGTTTGCTTCGTTCCTCGCAATGACGGTTTTAGATAAAAATTATGCTTGACAAAGAAGGTATCGCAAAACGCATCGCCAAAGAAATAAAGGATGGTTACTACGTTAACCTCGGGATAGGTATACCTACATTGGTAGCCAACTATATCCCAAAAGGAATGGATGTCGTGCTGCAATCAGAGAACGGTCTACTAGGTATCGGTCCTTTTCCTTTTGAAGGGGAAGAAGACCCGGATACGATCAATGCAGGTAAACAAACTATCACCATTTTGCCCGGCTCAGCCATTTTTGATTCGGCAATGAGTTTTGGAATGATCAGGGCAAAAAAGGTTGATTTGACCATCCTAGGGGCTATGGAAGTATCTGAACATGGAGACATAGCCAGCTGGAAAATCCCCGGAAAGATGGTGAAAGGAATGGGAGGGGCAATGGATTTGGTAGCATCGGCTGAGAATATCATTGTAGCCATGCAGCATGTAAATAAAGCAGGCGAATCAAAATTATTGTCGAAATGCTCCCTTCCGCTTACGGGTATAAACTGTGTAAAAAAGATCGTAACAGAATTAGCAGTATTGCAAGTGCTTCCCGAAGGCGGGTTTAAGCTATTGGAGCGTGCACCCGGAGTAAGTGTCGAAGAAATAAAAGCAGCAACCGCAGGTAAATTAATTGTTGAGGGAGAGGTGCCGGAGATGGTTATTTGATTTGAAAATTTATCCATTTGATGATTTGAAAATTAGCCATCATCACATGGTCATTTTCAAATTGACACATTATCAAATTTTCAAATCAAAATCTTTTCCCGCAACTCTTTTGATATCTGTTCGGTTATTTTAATAATATCATCCGCAATGTGGGTATTATTCACAATTACCTGGTCGCAAACATTTCTATAGGGTAACAGGAATTCTTTATAAGCCGGCATTACGTGATTTATCCATTTATACATGGCATCTTCATTAGAGTAACCACGTTCTTCCAGGTCGCGTTTTAAACGGCGTAAAAGGGCTACACCTTCATCAGCTTCGATAAATATTCTTAGGTCGAGCAGTTCAGCTATCTCCTTAAAGTGGAAAATAAATAAGCCCTCAACTATCATAATAGGAGCGGGCTTAATCTCTAATATTTTTGGAACAGCGTCTGGGTTGTTGAACGTATATTCCTTTTTGTAAATGGTTTCCCTATTGATCAGTTTCGTGATATCCGAATAGAAATGTTCGCGATCAATAGTTTCAGGCACATCAAAATTATAAAGCTTATTTTCCTCTTTAGTCATGGTGTGACCAACTGGAAAGTAGTAGTCATCCTGCGAAACCAAACAAACTTCATCTCTGGTGAAATGGTCCAGGAAACGGTTTAGGAAAAAAGTCTTGCCAGAGCCGCTTCCGCCGGCTATACCCATAATGTATGGCTTCGAATGAGTCGACTCCTGGTTGTACATGCTTGTTTGAAATCCCGAAATTAATTGTTTGGATCGGATGTGCCGTAGCTCAAATTTACCTGGAAACGTTTGTCCAAAGCACCTAATGCCTGTGCAACATTTTTAGTCATCACAATAATCACGTCTTTGGTTTGCTCGTTGTCGGTAAAGCGGCCCACCACCTTTGCAAAGGTAGTACGATTAGTCATTACATTGGTGATTTTTATAACGGTTCCGATAGGTGCTGTGCGGTGCAATACCAGCATTTTGTTTGGGTCTAGCCCGTCGTCATCCATCCAGGTAGCAACACCTTTTTCATCCTTTTCATAAATGCCAAAGCGGCTGGCGTTGTTTACATGGTGACTACTGTCGGGATAAGTTGAATCGCGGGTGGCAACGGTTTGCTGGGTTTGAGCAGGCTGTGACTGAACCGGGGCGGGTGGCGGAGGCGTTGCCGTATTTGATTTCACCAGCAATACCTGGCCCGGACTTATACTGTTTGATTTTAAACCATTCAGGTTGACAATGTCTTCAACACTCGTGTTAAAGCGTTTGGATATGGAATACAGTGTTTCTCCTGCTGACACTTTGTATTGGGTTGGTACACTATTATCAATGGTTGTATGTGCAGGTTCGCTTGCATGTTGCTGTGCCGGCTGTTGAGGTTTGGTTTCTACAGGTTGTTGTACCGGTTTATTTTGATGAACCGGGGTGGTTTTTACGACAGCTGGCGGAGCTTCTACAAATGGTCTGTCAGTTGGTACTTTAATAATATTACCAATTGACATTTTTGCGTTAGGGTTAAATTTTATGATAGCCTTGGGACTCACATTGTAGCGGCGGCCTATGGAATAGAAATTATCTTTTGGGTCTAATTTATGCAGAATAACCTTTTTCCCGTCGTGGTTTTCAACCCCAACCGAATCGGCTACTGGTCGTGCAAAAACTGATATAGATAGGGTTGACAGGAAGACGGTTAATAGTAGTTTGAAGTTCATTTTGATTCTAAAACGTAGCTAAGTTTAAAACTTTTAATCTTGATTTTTCAGTAAGGTAGATTAACTGTCCCTTACGCAGTAGAAACGACTCAGGTTGCAATTTTTGTATATTCTCATTCAACAAATCTTGATAAACTATCTTATTATCTTCTGTGAATATATACAAAATCTGCTGCAGTGCCCCATCTGCAAACGCGTGCAAAGATACAATTCTCAAACCATTATGGTCAAGGTAATGCAGCGTATTACCGAAAGTTTTTAACTCTGGCGATAATGAAGAAAGGATATCAACAGGGGCAACATGAGGTAAAATGATATGATTTTCTACGTCGTGATCGATTGATGGTTGATAAAACCTCAGAATAACGCCGGTTTTTATATCGTCGAGGGATAATTGAGGTGGTTGAAGCCTTGTGTCATATATCACCGGCCCATTTGCAGATAGGTGATCAAAGGCGTGTGTATAGTTACTCCAGACGGTTTTTCCTGTTTTGCCATCAATCGCGATCAAGCCTCTATGTGC
>JAFAKI010000236.1 GCA_019235595.1 Mucilaginibacter sp.
TCAGCGGGAGGAACGATGCCGGTTTGCTCTTTGAACGTGATACCGAAACCATGCGAGAAATACAATGCTTTACCTGCAGTAAGGTGTTTTTTAACAGTTGGCCACAGTTCGATCTGTGCCGCATCGCTCAACAGGTAGCAAATGATGGTACCACGCTCTAAAGCTTCCTCAATCTCAAAAAGGGTTTCACCGGGTACAAAGCCGTCAGCTACTGCTTTATCCCAGGTTTTTGAATTTTTACGTTGACCAACGATTACGTTAATGCCATTGTCTTTTTGATTGAGTGCCTGACCGGGACCCTGAACACCATAACCGATAACTGCTACGGTTTCGTTTTTCAATACTTCCTGCGCTTTTGCTAAAGGAAACTCTTCGCGGGTTACTACGTTCTCTTCAGTGCCGCCGAAATTTAGTTTTGCCATTGTTTTGTTTTTTATTGATTACACCGATGCTTTGTTGATTACACCGATTATTTTGTTCATTAGTTCAATTGTTCATTAATCATTGGTCATCAGTCATTTTTACCTTTCGCCTTTGACCTTTATCCTTTTACCTTATTTTTTCACTACAATCACAATCCCCGATGCCCAGCCCATTTTGGTTAATACCAGGTCTTCGCGTTCATCAAGATAGCTCAATAAGTTTGCTACTTTATCAGCGTGACCGTCTGGCCAGTTTGCTTGCGGTAGCATATCATCGATGATGTAAAGGCCTCCGGTTTCCAGCATCTCCAGAGTTTCCTCCAGGTGCGTGTATTTACCGGGCCAAGTGTCTGCAAATATAAACCTGAACTTCTGTCGGTTATTTTTTCTTATCCACTCACCGCCGTCGGTACAGATCAAAGTAAGGCGCCTATCAATACCTAAATTCTCCTTTGCTATGCTTAATAACGTTTCATCGTTATCCAGTGACACCAAAGTCGAATCCTGATCCATTCCATCCAATATCCAGGCGGTAGCCAGGCCAGTTCCTGTCCCCAATTCCAGAAATTTGGATGCAGGTTTAGAAGCAGCCAGCGTTTTCAGCAGCGTACAGGTTGATATTTCCGACATCTGCAAAAAACCGCAAGCCTCGGTAGCCTTTTTGATGCTATCGTAAGCGGAGGGACGGGTTTCAACTTCGTTATCTAATGTCATTCTGCTATTATTTCGGATTTCGGATTTTCGATTTCGGATTTATTTCTTTGCCTTTCGCCTTTAACCTTTCAGCTTTTGCCTCACATAGTGAATACTTTATCAGCGTCGTTCAGAAACTCATTCTCTATCACTTCTTCACCTGGTTCCAAACGTTCAAACTCACGCAGTTTGGCGTTGAAGCCTTCACTGTCTTTGATGATGGCTACACGAGCGCTTCGAACAAACTCGATCAAACCATACGGCTGTAAAATGCTGATCAGGTTGTCGATTTCTTCACGGTGACCGGTTGTCTCGAATACAGTATAATCCTTACGGATAGCCACTGCACGCGCACCATTCTCACGAAGCAGGCGCTCAACGCTTACTTTCTCGGCGATTACGTCTGTTGATAGTTTATATAAGGCCAGTTCCTGCCAGATCACGTCTTCGTTGGTGTGATAGTATACTTTCAATACTTCCACCTGTTTTTCTATCTGGCGGCAAAGCTTACGCACCACATCTTCGTATTCGGTGATCACAATATTAAAGCGGTGAATGCTTTCCACTTCTGATGGCGAAGTATTCAGGCTGTCAATATTGATCTTGCGACGCGTGAAGATGATAGCGATGCGGTTAAGCAAACCTATCTGGTTTTCGGTATAAACCGTTATGTTGAATTCTTTTTTTTCTTCGTGTGTGCTCATTGTCTTGTCATTAGTCAATTGTCATTGGTCATTAGTTTTTTGCAAACTGCCAACTCAAAGCTGCAAACTGTTTTATTTAAGCCTGATCTCTGCTACGCTGCAACCTTGCGGCACCATCGGGAATACGTTGTTTTCCTTGGTCACCATTACTTCTAAAAGGTATGCGCCTTTATGGCTCAGCATTTCCTGTAAAGCGCCTTGCAAATCTTTTCTGTCGCTTACCGATTGTCCAGCAATACCGTAGGCACCTGCCAGCTTCACAAAATCAGGACTTTGCATATCCACGAAAGAGTAGCGACGCTCGTTAAACAATTCCTGCCACTGGCGAACCATGCCCAGGAATCTATTGTTCAGGATGATGATCTTTACATCGATGTTGCTTTGCATGATGGTGCCTAGTTCCTGCAGAGTCATCTGGAAACCACCGTCGCCGATGATAGCTACCACTTCACGATCTTTTGCACCATATTTTGCACCC
>JAFAKI010000423.1 GCA_019235595.1 Mucilaginibacter sp.
ACTGTACCTTTGCGGCAAATTAAAGGTGCAGTATGATTTCAGTATCCAATCTTTCTTTACGCTACGGTAAAAGAACACTGTTTGAAGAGGTTAATTTAAAGTTCACTCAAGGCAATTGCTATGGTATAATTGGCGCTAACGGTGCAGGTAAGTCAACCTTCCTCAAAATTCTTTCGGGTGATGTTGATCCGACAACAGGTTCAGTTAGCTTCACTCCGGGCGAACGCATGGCCGTTTTGAAACAAAATCACTATGAGTTTGATGAATTCCCGGTGATCGAAACCGTAATGATGGGTCACAAAGAATTGTACTCCATCATGAAAGAGAAAGATGCTATCTACCTGAAAGAGGATTTTACTGATGCTGATGGCGAGCGTGCCGGGGAACTGGAAAACCTGTTTGCCGAAATGGATGGCTGGAATGCCGAAAGCAATGCTGCTACCCTGTTAAGCAACCTGGGCATCAAAGAAGACATGCACTATAAACTGGTAAAAGAGCTGGATGGTAACCAAAAAGTGCGTGTGTTATTAGCGCAGGCGTTATTTGGCAACCCGGATATCCTGTTACTGGATGAGCCTACCAACGACCTGGACATCCACACCATTAGCTGGCTGGAAGATTTCCTGGCTGGATATGAAGCCATCGTTTTGGTGGTGTCGCACGACAGGCACTTCCTGGATACGGTTTGTACCCACGTGGTGGACATCGACTTTGGCAAGATGACCATTTACACCGGTAACTATTCGTTCTGGTACGAATCGAGCCAGTTGGCCTTGAAACAACGTGCAGATCAGAATAAGAAAATGGAAGATAAAGTGAAAGAGTTGCAGGAGTTTATCCGCCGCTTTAGCGCAAATGCTTCCAAATCAAAACAGGCTACCAGCCGTAAAAAGGCTTTGGATAAGATCAACCTGGACGAGATACAGCCATCAAACCGTAAGTATCCGGGCATTATTTTTAACAACCAGGGTCGCGAAGCCGGTGACCAGATATTACGGGTTGAAAACTTAAGTAAGACATTAAACGGTGAGTTATTGTTTGATAACATCACGTTTACCGTTAATAAGAACGATAAGATAGCTGTGCTGTCTCAAAACAGCTTGGCTACAACCGCCTTTTATGATATCCTAATGGGTCGCGATAAAGACTTTAAAGGCGAGTTTAAATGGGGCGTAACCATCAATCCAGCCGATATTCCTGCCGATAACGCTGAATATTTTAAAGGCAAGGATGAAAACCTGATCGACTGGCTGCGCGAATATTCTCCGGGTGAAAAGGACGATCAGTTTATCCGCGGATTTTTGGGCCGAATGCTATTCTCGGGCGAAGAAGTATTGAAGAAAAGCAACGTATTGTCCGGTGGCGAAAAAATGCGTTGTATGTTCAGTCGCATGATGCTGCAGCAAGCAAACGTATTATTGTTTGACGAACCAACCAACCACCTTGATCTGGAATCTATTACTGCTTTAAACAACGGCATGCGCGATTTCAGGGGAACTATTCTGTTCACCTCACGAGATCATGAGTTGACACAAACCGTTGCCACGCGTATCATCGAGCTAACTCCAGGTGGCTATATTGATAAGCTGATGGAGTATGATGAATACATCAATAGCGATGTAGTGCAGAAACAAAGGGACGATTTGTACGCGTTGGTGTAAACGTTGAAAAGTTAAAATGTTGGAAGGTTGTAAGGTTGACTTATAACCTTTCACTATTTTAAGTGCCCGCATTAAACTATAATTTCAAAAATTGATCAAAACAGCAACACTGCATTTGATTAATAATGAAGGATCTGTACTATATCCTCGGAACTGATCGCGATTGTACACCAAGCGAGCTGAACGCTGCTTACCAAAAACTGGCAAGGAAGCTGCAGCCGGATGAAAGGGAGCCAGATCATTTTCTGGAAGATCATTTTAAAGAGATCACCGAAGCCTATCAGCTACTAAGCGATCCCGACCAGCGACGCAAATACGATGCAGCTTTTAAAAAGAACTATCAAAGGCGTTTATATTATTTCAAGATCAAACACTTGAATGTGGCCGCTACCCTGGCACTGCTGTTGTTCACCGGATTGTTTGGCTGGTATGTGATAAAAATACTCAGCAGCAATAAGGAGAAGAAGATCAGCACAACAATGCCCGCTGTGCAAGCACCGGTAACTACTCCCCCGCAAATTACTCACCATAAGAAAAAGCATAAAGCTATTGCAGCGCCGGTCATCAACCAATCTTCTGTGTTAGCAAAGGATACAGTCATTCATCATAGTATAAAACCTGTACTGACCAATATCAGTAAATCTGTTGCGACACAGCAAGATACTATTCAAAATCAGTCCCCCTCTACCTATTCAACCTACCTACAAGCCAATGCAACGGGCGTGATCTACCTGCATGAACTGCCAAACTATACTTCAACCGTATTGAATAAAATTCCAGATCATTCAAAAGTTACCGTGCTAGAAAAAGACGGGCAGTTTTATAAGGTGGTATTTGACGGGCAGACGGGCTATGTGCCTAAATGGACGGTGGTGAATCCCTAAGTTTACTCCTCAAAATTCTTTGTCATTCGAACGAACAGGGCAGGATAAGAGCGGTTGGGTAAGGAGAATCTTATACATGTGGCTCGCAGACTTTGCAGGGCGTATAAGATTTCTCACCCGCACCCTTACATTGCCCCATGGCGGGTTCGAAATGACATTGTTTTTGTTTTACAATTTTATTACTTCTTCGCACTTTCGCAGTAAAGAAATTTTTCGTTTATTTGCCAACCCAAAAAATTCCGACTCCGTAGCTCAGTTGGTAGAGCAACAGACTCTTAATCTGTGGGTCCTGAGTTCGAGCCTCAGCGGGGTCACTGGAATGAAAAAGCAAGCTTTATGGCTTGCTTTTTTGTTTTGGATGCATCGGCAGTTTGTTGGCGACAAGACTAACAAAGGCGAAACATGTTTATCGTTATACAAAATCTTAAAAACCGTGTAACATCCCCGGCCCAAAAAGCGTCTCCCATCTAAATTCAAACCATGAAAAGAAAAGCATTAATCACAGCAGCACTGGTTGGCTGTTTTATGGTATGCCTGGCAGCCGTAGGCGGTCTGGCAGGCAAATGGAAAGGCTCTCTGAAAGATCAGGATGGCAATGACCATCAGTTCCATCTTGTTTTTAACGTCGTCGATAATGACAAACTAACCGGCACGGCCCAGGCTGAAGGGGAACCGCTACCAATCAACGAGGGAAAAATTACCGGCAACGACTTTTCGTTCAATGTTAAGGACCCCGATGGTAACGTTATACCGGTTGACGGCAAATACATTGCACAAGGCGATTCTGTTTCCCTGAATTTTACGGAAAACAGCATGAAATATCATGTCACCTTCTTACGGGACGACCAATAAAATATACTGACACTAATTCTGGTTGTTGTCCGAAATCTGAGAATCAGACATAATAAGTCTGTAGTTTAAAACTACAGACAGCAGGTGACGGTACAAGGTTCACGAATTGTGAACGGTGAACATTTATGGTTGGCTTATTAGTTCAAAGGCAAGCTAAAATGGAACGTAGAGCCAGTTCCCAGCTCACTTTCAGCCCATATTTTGCCACTATGCCGCAGAATAATCTCTTGACATAAATAAAGGCCGATACCTAACCCGGAGATATTGGGGTTTAAATCTTCTACGCGATAGAACCTGGAAAATATGTGCGCCAGCTTGTTTGCAGCAATCCCGATACCGAAATCCTGCACGCTAACGGTGACCTCCTTATTGGTTTTGTTTAATTTGACAATGATGTTGCCGTCCCCCTGTGAGTACTTCACCGCATTAGATAATAAGTTGATCACCACCTGCTCCATCCGCTCACTGTCAGCCTCTACGAGGCATTCATCCACATCGGTTTCCAGTAAAATCGTGCATTTATCATTGGTATATTGCATCAGTTCGATTGCATCGCGGATGATTTCCAGCAAATCAAACGTCACTTTTGTCATTTGTAATTTACCGGCTTCAATCTTGGAAACGTCGAGAAGATCATTAACCAATCCGCTTAACTTACGAACCTGCTGGATGGTTTTACCTACAAATTTTCCGCGTTCTTCATCGGTTTTTAAACGGTCGATAATTTGCAGGTAGCCATTTATGCTGGTTAACGGGGTTTTTAATTCATGGCTGGCTAAGCCGATAAATTCGTCTTTCTTTTCATTAAGCAACCTCACCTGCTCATACAACCGGGCATTGTCTATGCTGATTGCTGCCTGGACTGCGATGGAAACAACCAGGTCCTCATGATCCTGGGTAAATTTTGCCGGTTCCGGGTGTCCAAAAAACAGCCCGCCAATTACATTTCCTGACTGGGATACTACCGGTACCGCAAGGTAGCTGGTTACCGGTAAATGTCCTTTAGGCATCCCAAAGTGTGGTGCATTTTTACCATATCGCGGGTCTTTCTTAATATCATCAACCCGTAGCACACCCTCACCAGAAAAAGTCGGATGAAAAACTTCAGTATTTCGGGGCATACCAAATCCTTCAAAAGCCTCTTTTTCAACGCCTGATAAGGTAAATAACATGTAGGATTCCCCCTTATCATCCACCTGGTTATAAAAAAATGCTCCGAACGCAGCACCTATTGCAGAGGTAGTGGCATCTGTTACTTTTTGCAGGATCACTTCGATATCAAGGCTTTCTGATATTAGTTTACCTATGGTATTCAGGGTCTCCACCTTTTGCGTATATCGTTGCAATGCGGCTTCATATTCCTTTTGCTTTGATATGTCACGGGCTATCTTTGATGCCCCGATAATATTTCCGTTTTCATCCATCACCGGTGAAATAGTGATAGAAACCTGTACTTCCCGTCCATCTTTTGCAAGGCGAAGCGTTTCAAAATGATCAACCCTCCGGCCTCCTCTAACTTCGTTGATAATAAATTCTTCTTCACTTAGCCGTGAGGGCGGAATAATCAATGAGATATGTTTCCCAACAGCCTCCTTCTCAGTATAACCAAACAATCTTCCTGCGGCTTTATTCCAACTGGTGATTATTCCTTTCAGGGTCTTGCTGACGATCGCATCGTCAGAGTTATCCACTATTGCTGCCAGTCTTGCCCGTCTTTCGTTATGCTCTGCTAACTTTTTAATTAGTTTCTCTAAGTCATCCTGTGTTAGCCTTAACTCTTCATTAGTGGCAACCAATTCCTCGTTGGTAGAAGCCCACTCCTCATTAAGTGCGGCCAGGCTTTCATTGGCTGATAGCAGATCCATGTTGGCAGCTTCAATAGCCAGCAACCCTTCTTTTTGGTCATGGATATCTGTGCAAGTACCTACCCATAAATTATTTTGACCCTTTTCGTCTTTGTGAACTGTAAAATGGGTAAAATGCCAGCGGTAAACTCCATCGTGCCGCATAAACCGCTGTTCCAATTCCATCTCTAAACCATTTTGTACCGCACGGGGCCATTCTAACGCAGCTTTTGCGCGATCATCCGGATGGATGATATCCCAAATTTTTCCCCTCAGTTCCTCAAAATTTTTTGTCCCGGTATAATCATACCACTGCTGATTATAATAAATTGCTTTGCCATCGGGTCCCGACATCCAGATTTTATGAGGTATGGCATCTGCCAAAAAGCGGAATTGATGCTCTGCCTGCTTTCTCGAGGCTATTTCGCTCATTGCTTCCTCGTTCAACCGTGCATTTTCCAGTGAGAATCCTATCAGGCCGGCGAAATTTTTGGCGAACTCCAGATCAGCTTCATCAAAATGACGACCGGGACGCGACGAGACAAAGTTCGCCACTCCAATCACTGTACCTCTTTTGTTTATCGGCGCAATAATTACCGATTGCATACCGATCTGCCGGACTGCTTTGAGTTGCTCTTTATCAGAGATGATAGCCGTGAGCATCTCATCCGTAACGATTGGCACAAAACCCGGTTTACCTGTTTTCAAAACCACAGCGGTTCCAACATTGCCATTCGGATCCGGTGGATAATTCTTTCGGTATTGGTGTGCCCATTCTATTTTATCCGGGTTCTCATGCTTCAAAATAACGAATTCCAACTTACCATCTTTTAGAATATCTACCGTAAACCAATCTGCGAAAGTTGGCACAATGAACCGCGCGATTTTTTCCAAAGCAGTCTTTGTATCCCGTGTCTGGGCAAGTTCTTCTGAAGCCTCGTTCAAATAGGAAAAAAGCTTTTCCTTTTTCTTAAGAATGGTAATGTCGCGAATAAAGACGTAGGTTAATATCCCCGTTTTGGCACTGCATACTTTGGTACTTATTAGCACCCACTTTGTTTTTGCCGTATTTGCATCCAGCTTAAACTCGCAGTCTGTAATTTCCTCCAGATTTATGAGTTTTCGTTCGTTCAGTTTACCAGGCGCGGTATCACTGTAAAAACTAAATAATTGTTGACCAATGATATCCTGTTTTGCCTGACTCATAAATGCCAGCGCAACTGCGTTAATATAACGGATAAAACCGTTGGTATCCATAGCCAGTACTCCGTTGGCACTATATTCATGTACCCGCTGAAATTCAGCGTGATCAGGTATTTGTGTTTCAGGATGTAGACTCACCGGCTTAGTCATTGTTTGGATTGATAATGGAATAAAAATAGTATTAACTCACATATTCAGGATAAATTAATTGGCAGGGATCGTAAATTTAAATGACGTTCCTTTTCGCAGTTTGCTATCAATTGATATACGGCCGCCGTGCTGGGCTACAAAATCTTTCACCAGTAATAATCCCAGTCCTGTCCCCTGTTCCTTATCCGTACCCGGAAGTGAGGTAGCCCCGTTGGCCCCCAGTATCGTACTCCTGGTCTTTTCTGACATACCCACCCCAAAATCCTGAACACAAACTTCCACCATCCTATCCGCTAACTGAGCGCTTACATTAACAGTTCCCTTACGCGGACTATATTTTATGGCGTTAGTGACAATATTTTGCAAGATTGAACGCAGCATCAAGGGGTCGGCATTGACAAAAAAGCCTGTTGAAGTTTGGTTTTCGAATTTGATGTTTTTTTGAATTGCAGTTTCCTTCAGCAGTTCCAAAGCTTCATTTATAGCATCGTTAAGCTGAATTTTTTGGGGATTAAAAGTGGTTTTTTGCCGCTGCTTCTTCGCCCAATCCACCAATTCATTTAATTGTGTTAAAATCCTGTTAGAGGTTCGATGGATAACCCCCGAAAGCATCTTTAGCTTTTTAGGGTCGATATCTTCTATTTCATCGTTTAAGGTTTTGGATGATAATAAAAGGGAAGTAAGCGGGTTCCTTAGGTCGTGGGAAATAACAGATAGAAATTTATCTTTCGATATATTCAGTTCCTTCAATTCCTGGTTTACCGTTTCGAGCTGGCGTGTGCGTTCCGATACCCGTTTTTCCAGGTTCCGGTTCAATGCCACCAAATCATCATTTATCAACCTTAGTTTTTCCTCCTGCTTTCGTAAAAGCTGATTCTTTCGATGTAGTTCAGCAAAAATGGCTACCTTGTAACGTAGTAATTCCGGTTTAAACGGCTTTCTGATAAAATCGGCCGCCCCCGCTTTATAACCGCGGAACATCGACTCCTCCTCATAATCCTGGGCAGTAAAGAAGATAATGGGTATCCGTTTCAGCTTATCGCGCTGGTAAATAAGTTCTGCTGTTTCATACCCGTCCATAATGGGCATCTGAACATCCAGCAGGATCAAAGAAAAATCCTCTTCTTTTAAAAGTATGCGTAAAGCCTCCTTGCCCGAAGTTGCTTTAAAAAAAGTATACCCCTCATTTTCAAGCACCAGCTCCATTGATGTCAGATTATTCTCGTTATCGTCTACCAACAGAACTTTTATGTTATCATCAGGACTTACAGCCATTCGCCGGTTTTATTATCTTTAAATTACTTTATTTAATTAACCAAACACGCATTAACGATAAAAGTTGATCAGTTTTTACAGGTTTTGTAATATAATCTGAAGCACCGGAAGCAATACATTTTTGCCTGTCGCCTATCATCGCTTTAGCGGTAACCGCTATTATCGGCAGATTCTTATGTTTAGGTTCTTTACGGATGATCTGAATGGTTTCGTAACCGTCCATCTCAGGCATCATAATGTCCATCAGCACAATATCTACTTTTTTATCACTATTGAGTATTTCGAGTGCCTCTCGCCCGCTTTCAGCGGTGATCACTTCAATATTTGATCGTTCAAAAACGGCAGTTAAGGCAAACAGATTTCGCACATCATCGTCGACCACAAGTACTTTTTTCGAATCAAGGACATCGTTATTTAACCTTATTCCATTAATGATATCCAGATTTTCTTTACTGATATATTTCTTATCAACATGCAATAAGGTCAATATTTCTTCCAGTAAATAAAAATGCGACGTGGTTGTTTTGGTAATGATCTTGTAGTTCAGCCTTTTCAGCTGAATCAATTCATTCTGGGTAAAGTCCCTTGCCGAGTGAAGCAGGATAGTTGTTTGCGGTTGCTTTAAAGTATTGATCCTGTTCAGAAGATCGATACCATCCGCATCAGGCAATACAAAATCAAGAATTATACAATCAGCTGCATCCTTTTTCAAAAAGGTAAGACCTTTTTTGGCGGTTGTGGCGCCAAGTACTTCCACCTTTTCGCTGCTTAGCATGTCCGTAAGCCGTAGCAATTCACTCTCATTATCTTCGATGATCAGTACCTTCTTCCTCGATTGTTCGTGGAAACGCATGATTCCGGATATCAGTTCATCAAGCAAATTATTGGAAAGCGGTTTCAGACTGAAACTCTTGGCGCCTAATTTCAGGGCCATAACCTTGTTATCCTCTCCGGAGATAAGGTGTACCGGGATGTGCCGTAAATTGAGATCGGACTTGAGAAGCTTTAATATCTTCCAGCCGTTCGATTCGGGCATATTCACATCCAGTGTAATCGCAATCGGG
>JAFAKI010000185.1 GCA_019235595.1 Mucilaginibacter sp.
GATCAGGCCATAAATCGGGTATCTCTTCGGGCCACTCAATGAAGCAATAATTACCCGAGTAAAAGTATTCTTCATAGCCCAGATCCAAAGCCTCACTTTGATTTTTCAATCTATAAAAATCGAAATGATAAATCCTGGATGATTCGCCCTGGTACTCGTTCACTATCGAAAATGTAGGACTGGTTGCAGGCTCCTTTACTCTCAGGTTATCGCAAAGTGATTTAATGAGCGTGGTTTTACCCGCGCCCATATCACCATAAAAAAGGAATATTTTTTCCAGGCCTCCAAAGCTGATCAGTTGTTCCGCGGCATGTTTGAGTTCATCAATGCTTTTAACAGGCAATTTCATGCCGCCAAAGTTATAATATTCAGCAGGATTTACTTAGACCCATAAGTAACAACCGGTATGATCATCTCTTCAAGCGAAATACCGCCATGCTGGAAGGTCTCGTTATAGAAATTCACGAAATGATTATAGTTATTCGGGTACACGAAGTAGCTGTCATTCTTGGCAAATACAAAGCTCGAACTTACATGTAGCCTTGGCAACATAATATCGTGCGGGTTGCGGATATGGAATACTTCCTTCGCGTTAAAGTTCAGGTTTTTACCCTGTTTGTAGCGCAGATTTGTATTTGTATTCCGGTCGCCGATGATCTTGCTCGGGTTTTTAACGCGGATAGTTCCGTGGTCGGTCGTGATAATCACCTTTACCTGTTTTTGCGATAAATATTTCAGCAGATCAAACAACGGCGAGTGCTCAAACCAGGATAATGTTAAAGAACGGTAGGCTGCATCATCACTCGCCAACTCACGTATCATCTGCATATCGGTACGTGCGTGGGAGAGCATATCCACAAAGTTGTAAACCACTACGTTCAGCTCATTATTCATCAGATTATTCACTGAATCATTCAGCGCACGGCCTTCGTCAATATTCAGGATCTTGTTATAGGAGAATTTAACGTCTCTGCGCAATACTCTTTTCAATTGATCAGCCAGGAAGTTTTCTTCATACAGGTTTTTACCACCTTCGTCTTCATCATTCTGCCACATATCCGGGAAACGTTTTTCCATATCCAAAGGCATCAGGCCCGAGAAGATTGCATTACGGGCGTATTGTGTAGCAGTCGGAAGTATGCTGTAATAGGTATCTTCTTCTTCCATTCTGAAATATTCAGAAATATAAGGATTGATAATCTTAAACTGATCAAAGCGCAGGTTATCGATCAGGATGAAGAAAACGGGAGTTTTAGGATCCAGCTTAGGAAAAACCTTCTTTTTAAACAGCTGCGGTGAATTGGTAGGCCCCGAATCCGGGTTCTGAATCCACTTTTGGTAATTCTTTTCGATGAACTTGCAGAACTGAACGTTAGCCTCTGCTTTTTGCAGGGTCAATATTTCGTGCATGCCTTCATCTTCCAGCTTTTCTAATTCCAGTTCCCAGTAGATCAATTTTTTATATACATCCACCCACTCCTGGTAGCTCAGATTATCATTCAGGGTCATGCCCAGCGTCCTGAAATCCTGCTGATAAGCCATGGTAGTTTTTTCAGTCACCAGGCGCTTGTTCTCAGTCAGCTTTTTTATGGTGAGCAGTACCTGTTTGGGGTTAACCGGCTTGATCAGGTAATCATCTATTTTTGAACCGATGGCGTCTTCCATCAGGTATTCCTCTTCGTTTTTGGTGATCAAAACGACAGGTACCTCGTTATTCAGATTTTTTATTTCGGAAAGTGTCTCCAGTCCGGTTAATCCGGGCATATTTTCGTCCAGGAACACCAGATCGAAGTAGTTGTTTTTGAATGAATCCACCGCATCGTTACCATTGGTAACCGTGGTTACATTGTAGCCTTTTTCCTTCAAAAAAAGCACATGCGGTTTCAGCAGATCTATCTCGTCGTCGGCCCACAAAATTGTCGTATCCTGCATAATTCTTTTACTTTATTAACTAACCACAAAGGACGGCTTTTGTTACTTCTTATCTGTTTTAATTAACAAAAATTAACAATTATAAAACGGAATATTACGATAATTTAACATTTTTGTAGCGCATATTGCCCCTTGAATAAAAAGAAAATCATAAACGATCCGGTATACGGTTTTATCAGCATTCCCACCGAGCTGGTATTCGATCTCATTGAGCATCCATACTTCCAACGGCTAAGGTATATCAAACAACTGGGAATGACTCATTTGGTATATCCCGGCGCCTTGCATACCCGTTTTCATCATGCCTTGGGGGCCATGCATTTAATGGGATTAACCATCGAAACGCTTCGTTCAAAAGGCCACCTGATCACTGAACAAGAAGAGGAGGCAGTAACGGTGGCGATATTGCTGCATGACATCGGCCACGGACCATTTTCACATGCCTTAGAAGAAACTATTGTCGAAGGCATTTCGCACGAGGACATTTCAACCTTGCTGATGAATAAGCTCAATATTCAGTTCAATGGACGGCTAACCATGGCCATTGAAAT
>JAFAKI010000266.1 GCA_019235595.1 Mucilaginibacter sp.
TTGCGTCTGTATTTGCTATCACCATACTATTTTTGATTTTAACTCTGCCATTTGTTGGGCATATTGCAAATTTTATTCAGGTAGGTGATAAATCTAATCACAGCAGTTTTGTAAAATACATAGACTATTTTATTTCTATACTAGTGATAGATGCCTGGTGCGTGATCCCTTTCGCAAAGATTCGCGCTGATGGCAAGCCGGGGAGATATGGCATTATCAAATTCATAAATGTCATTATTTTCATCAGTCTCAACCTTACTTTTATATGGGGTCTGCCATTTTGGATCAATCATCATTTAATTGGTTTTGGCTGGATAAGCCAATGGTATGTAAAAGGGTGGGTAGGCTATGTGTTTCTTTCTAACCTGGTGGCCAGTATTGTTACGTTATTGCTTCTGTTGCCGGAGCTATTGAAGATTAAATTTGATTTTGATGGAAAGATGCTTGCAGAAATGTATGCATATAGTTGGCCGGTGTTGATAGCCAACCTTTCGTTCATTATTAATGAGAACCTCGATAAACTGCTTTTGGGAAAATTGTTACCGCAAAACATCAGTGTAAGCCAGGTTGGGATATATGCAGCTTGTGCTAAAATATCACTGTTCCTCAGCATTTTTGTTCAGGCATTCAGATTGGGGGCGGAGCCATTCTTTTTCAGCCATGCTAAGAACAAAAACTCAGGGCAAACCTATGCCCGCATCATGAACTATTTTGTAATTACAGTCTGCGTGATTTTTGTAGCTCTTGTAGCCAACATCGAAATATTAAAGTATTTTGTAAAAGGCCATGACGCGAAGCAAACCGCACTATATTGGACCGGTTTGAGCGCTGTGCCACCGCTTATTTTCGGTTATGTCAGCTTGGGCATCTATATGAACCTCTCAGTTTGGTATAAATTGTCCGATCAAACCAAGTATGGTTTGTATATTTCAGGCATCGGCGCAATCCTGACGATAGTCCTGAATGTGCTGTTCATTCCGAAATACAGCTACATGGCATCGGCTTGGGTATCGCTTATTGCCTATACTGTAATGATGATATTATCGTATGTATGGGGACAAAAGAACTACCCGATCCCATACAATTTAAAAAAGAACCTGGCTTATATAATTTCCTCAATTTTAATCGTTTTTTTATCGTTCTATATATTTAAGCGTAATATATTTGCGGGAGACGCTCTATTAATATTATACGCCCTTGCTGCTTTTTATTTTGAACGCAAGGACTTAAAAGCCATATTTAGCAAACGATGAACATCAGGATAATCAACAGGTCAAAGAATGGTTTACCTGCTTATGAAACTATACACTCAGCGGGCATGGACCTGCGTGCCGACCTGGAAAGCGCGGTTTTGCTTAACCCGATGGAGCGCAAACTGATCCCGACAGGTTTGCATATTGAATTGCCTGAAGGGTTCGAAGCACAGATCAGGCCGCGCAGCGGATTGGCCTATAAACATGGCATCAGTATTGTTAATTCACCAGGGACAATTGATGCTGATTATCGCGGTGAAATAAAGGTGCTACTGATCAATTTATCGACTGAGCCGTTTGAGATTAACTCTGGCGACCGGATTGCACAAATGATTGTGTCAAAGCACGAAAAGGTGGAATGGCAGCAGGTAGAAATATTAAACGAAACAACACGCGGTGCCGGCGGTTACGGACATACAGGAGTCGGATAAGATGAGATATAGGCCAGTCATATTTTTAGGTTTGATGTTGCTGCCGGGTTTGGTCTTTGCACAAAAGAACAAGTCGGGCAAGGGCAACCGTGTGGTAATGGTTGTGGGCAGACCTATGACAGCCGACGACAGTTTGATGGTGCGTCAGCTTTTCTTTTCTGCGTTGCGCGAAAAAACAGTCGAAAATTTTACCCTTGCCACCGAAGAGTTTAACCAGATACTCTCGATGGATCCGCAGAATGATGCTACACTGTTCGAGCTGGCCAATCTTGCTAAACTAAAAAATAACTATTCAGATGCCCAGGATCTGCTGGAGAAAGCGGTAACAGTAAAACCCGACAACGAATGGTACTGGGTTGCCCTGGCTGATTGCTACGAAAAAAATAATGAGATCGACAAACTGGAGAATGTTTTCAATGAACTGATCACGATCGACCCGGATAAAATAGATTACTATTACGACAAGGCCAACGTTTTTTTCCTACAGAAGCGATACGATGATGCATTGGCGGTTTATAAGCAGATAGAAGAAATATCCGGCATTACGGATGATTTGGTTGCTAAACGTCAGGCTATTTATCTGAAACAGGGAAAGGTTGACCAGGCTGCCGCCGATTTACAAACCATAATTGCCGCTAACCCTGGCCAGGTAAGATATTACCTTTTTCTGGCAGAGGTTTACAATTCAAATGGTTTGCAGGATAAGGCGCTTGCAACCTTACAGTCTGCTGAGAAGCTTGAACCGAACAACGGACAGGTACATTTGGCCCTTGCCGACATTTATCGCGATAAGAAGGATAACGAACGAAGCTATAACGAACTAACTGCCGCTTTTGCCATTCCTGATCTGGATATTGATCAGAAGCTAAAGATAGTGCTCAACTATGTTCCCAAATTCCCTGACCCTGATGCGAAAGCCAGCGCGTTGGAATTAAGCAGGCTGTTAACAATTGCACATCCAGATGATTCGAGGGCTTTTGCGTTGTATGCCGATATGCTTTTGCAAAACGGAAAATACAAGGAAGCGAAAGAGAACTATAAAAAGTCGGTTCAAATGAACGGACAGGTGTATGAAGTACGCGAACAATTGATCAGGCTAGACCTAGGCGACAATGATATCGATGGCGCCTTAAAAGACGGCCAGGACGCGTTATCACTTTTCCCTAACCAGGCCTGGCTTAATTACCTGGTTGGTGTATCCTGGCAGCAGAAAAAAGATTACAAAAAGGCAGTTGAGTATTTGAAAAATGCGACCGATCTGGAAGCGCAGGATAAAGAACTTTTATCGCAGGCCTGGTCATCCCTTGGTGATAGCTATCATTCAATAAACGACCTGCCAAAATCAGACCAGGCTTATGAAAAGGCTTTAACCTTTAACCCGGATAATGCCTACACCTTAAATAACTATGCCTATTACTTGTCGGTGCGGGGTATTCAGTTGGAGAAGGCTGCGGAGATGTCAAAACATTCCAATGAGCTCCAGCCTGATATGGCCTCGTTTGAAGATACTTATGCCTGGATATTGTTCAGGCAAAAAAAATATCCAGAGGCCAAAATCTGGATGGAAAAAGCGTTGGCACATAATAAAGATAACAGCCCGGTGCAATATGAGCATTATGGCGATATCCTGTTTCAATTAGGTAACACAGATGCAGCCTTGCAAAACTGGAAGAAGGCAAAAGATAATGGCGGAGGTTCACCCATTTTAGAAAGAAAAATAAATGAGAAGAAATACGTTGAATAAACTGCTTATTGTTTGCATCTGCTGCTCGCTGGCGGCATTTGGCTGTAAGGCAAAAAAACAAACAGTAGCAGGTCCTAAACCGGTAACTGCTACCCCCGATAAGTCGCTCAATAAATTGGATGCTATCCGCTCCAGTCAGTCGAGTTACAATACCTTTTCGGGTAAGGCAAAAACCAAGCTGGACATAAACGGCAGCAGCAATGATGTAACGCTGAATATCCGTATACAAAACGGGAAAAAGATATGGGTGTCTATTACTGCCATCGCAGGTATTGAGGTAGCCCGTGCATTAATCACGCCTGATAGTTTGCTGGTGATCAATAAATTGCAGGGGCTATACTTGCAAAAGCCTTTTGCATACATTTACGCTTATACCAGTCAGCAGATCAATTTTGATTCGCTGGAAGCCCTACTGGTTGGTAACGCCATTCCTCAACTGATAAATAATAACGCCCAGTTGGAGGCAGACAGTGGTCGCACGGTTATGTCGGGCAATTTACAGGAATTAGCCTATAAACTGGTATTGGGCGCCGATCTGAAAGCCAATCATACGGAATTGGCTAATCAGGATGCGGGCCAGTCGCTAACGGTTGATAACAGTGTATTTATACCAGCGACAAACAGGGTATTGCCGTCGCAGATTGATATGTCGTCGGTAATGCCGAAGAAGAAAATAAAAATGAATTTGCATTATATCAAAGCTGACTTTGATCAGCCGCTTGAATATCCTTTTAGTATTCCGTCGGGCTATTCTCCGGCTAAGTAAATTTTATATTTTTGGTTAATGAAATTTTTTAAAGTAGTATTCTTTTTGATCGGTCTATTTATAGCTGTTGGCGTGCATGCACAAAGCAGCAAAGAATTGAAAGAACGCCGTGAGAAATATAACGAGGAACTGGAAAAGCTTAACCGCGAATATGAACAGACTGTAAATGATAAGCGGAGCTCATTAAAGCAGCTGAGCCTATTAAAAGCGCAGATCAATCTGCGTGAGCAAAAGATCAGCAATATCAACTCGCAGGTAAGGCTGCTTGATAACCAGATATCCGAAAGCAACAACACTGTCCACAGCCTTCAGAATCAATTAGATCAGCTGAGGAAGCAATATGCAGCCATGATCCTGTTTGCTTACCGAAATAAGAGCTCCTATAATAAACTCATGTTTATTTTTGCATCAAAAGATTTTAACCAGTCTTATAAGCGCCTGAAATATTTGCAGCAATTTGCTTCCTACCGG
>JAFAKI010000278.1 GCA_019235595.1 Mucilaginibacter sp.
TGATGAGATCACGATAAAGGAATTTGGTGAAGAGATCATCAAGCTTACCGGGACAGATCAAAAATTGGTAAGTAAACCATTGCCGGTAAATGACCCCAAACAACGTCGCCCTGATATTACAAAAGCTAAAGAGATTTTGGGATGGGAGCCAAAGGTATCGCGAAGCGAAGGTTTGAAAATTACGTATGAATATTTTAAGTCTCTTCCTAAACGCGAAATTCAACATAAAGATTTTACCTATTATAATAAACGATAATGTCGAAAATACTAGTTACAGGCGGCCTGGGTTATATCGGCTCGCATACAGTGGTTGAACTGATCAATGCAGGTTTTGAGCCAGTGATTGTGGACGACCTTTCCAACTCTCAGCCTAAAATATTAGATCAAATTACTAAAATAGCTGGCAGAAGGCCGGTATTTCATGAGCTCGATTTAAGCGATGAAAATGCTGTAAGGAATTTGGCAACCGCCGAACCTGATATTGCAGGTGTTATTCATTTTGCCGCTTTTAAGGCGGTGGGAGAATCGGTTCAGCAACCGTTAAAATATTATCGCAACAACATTTACTCGTTGATCAACCTGCTCGAAAGCTATTATGGCAAGCCGATTAACTTTGTATTCTCATCAAGCTGTACGGTTTACGGTCAGCCGGATGTATTGCCGGTTACAGAGCAGGCTCCTATCAAACCTGCACAATCGCCATACGGCAATACTAAACAGATAGCTGAGGAAATATTATCGGATACCATCGCAGCCGGGTCATCTTATAAAGTAATTGCCCTAAGGTATTTCAACCCGGTTGGCGCACATGAGACTGCGCTTATTGGCGAATTGCCTATTGGAGTGCCACAAAACCTGGTACCCTTTATCACCCAAACTGCTATCGGCAAACGCGAAAAACTAACCGTTTTTGGCGACGATTATAATACTAAAGACGGTAGCTGCGTTCGTGATTATATACATGTGGTCGACCTTGCTAAGGCGCACGTGGCTGCTTTGCGGCTGATGGAGAAAAGCGAGTTTGAGGGATATGACGTATTCAACATCGGTACCGGCAATGGTAACACGGTGCTGGAGGTCATCAAAGCTTTTGAACGCGTTACAGGCGAGAAATTAAACTATGTAATTGGCCCTCGCCGCGCAGGTGATGTCGAGAAGGTATGGGGCAATGTATCTAAATCCGAAGAAAAATTGCACTGGAAGGCAGAATTGGGTATCGACGCTATGATGTCATCAGCCTGGGCATGGGAAAAATACATCGCACAAAATCCTATTCAATAATTTCAGAATAAGAACATGCAGAAAATAGTTATTACGGGCGGAGCAGGATTTATCGGATCGCATGTTGTACGCCGCTTTGTGAAAAATTACCCGGATTATACCATTATCAACCTGGATAAGCTGACCTATGCCGGCAACCTGGCTAATTTGAAAGATATTGAACATCTGCCAAATTATCGTTTTGTAAAAGGCGACATTACCGATGCGGCTTTTATCAACCAGCTTTTTGAAACCGAGAAACCCGATGCTGTGATCCATCTGGCTGCAGAATCGCACGTGGACCGCTCAATCAACAACCCGCTTGAGTTTGTGATGACCAACGTGGTGGGTACCGTAACTTTGTTGAATGCCGCCCGAAATTATTGGAAAGGCAACTATGATAAAACACGCTTTTATCATGTATCGACAGACGAGGTATACGGCAGCCTGGGTGAAGATGGGATGTTTACAGAAACTACCAATTACGATCCGCATTCGCCATATTCTGCATCAAAAGCAAGCTCTGACCATTTTGTAAGGGCCTACCATGATACTTATGGATTGGATGTTGTAATCTCTAATTGTTCAAACAACTACGGCTCGTTTCATTTTCCTGAAAAGCTGATTCCTTTAGCCATCAATAACATCAAGCAAAACAAACCAGTTCCCGTATATGGAAAAGGTGAGAATGTGCGCGATTGGCTTTGGGTAGAAGACCACGCCCGGGCTATTGATGTAATATTTCATAAGGCAAAGACCGGGACAACTTATAACATCGGCGGCCATAACGAATGGAAGAACATCGACCTGATCAGATTGTTATGTTCAATATTAGACAAAAAGCTGGATAGGCCCGAAGGTGAATCGGCCAAGCTGATTACTTTTGTAACCGACCGCGCAGGGCACGATCTAAGATATGCCATTGACGCTACCAAGCTTAAAAATGAACTTGGCTGGATGCCGAGTATCACGTTTGAAGAAGGGCTGGAAAAAACAGTTGACTGGTACCTGGCTAATGAAGACTGGCTGACTGATGTAACATCAGGACATTACCAGCAATATTATGATGAACAGTATACCGACAGATAATAATGTTTAGTTTTTTTAAGAAGAAGGATAGCCTTACCATATCGAATTATGAATCGATAGCGGTTGATATGCACTCGCATGTCTTGCCAGGTATTGATGACGGTGCTCAGGATGTGCAGCAGTCTATCGAGCTGATCACCAGAATGATGGAGTTGGGCATCAAAAAGATCATTGCTACACCTCACGTCATGGCCGATTATTACCGGAACACGCCTGAGACAATAGGCAATGCACTTGCTATCTTAAAAACAGAACTAAAAAAGCAACAAATAGACATTGAAGTTGAGGCAGCAGCCGAACATTATTTTGATGAAACCTTCGAAGCTCGGGTGAATAACCATAAGCTACTCACCATGGGAGATAACTATGCCCTGTTCGAGTTTTCGTTTATTAGCTTGCCAATGAATGTTATCGGGGTAATACAACGCATGAAAGAGTTAGGATATAAACCTATTCTTGCCCACCCTGAAAGATACTCCTACCTGGATTTAGAACAACTAAAAAACCTGCGCGACTGGGGCTGCGACCTGCAGATCAATACCATATCCTTAACCGGTTATTATGGCAAGGATGTAAAAAAAATGGCCGAAGCAATGGTGGACAACGAGATCGTCGATTTCATGTCGAGCGATATGCACCATTTGCGCCATGCCTCTGCTTTTAAAAAAGCATTGGACGCTCCATACATACAACGTCTGTTGCAGGATTATCCGTTGAAGAATATATTGCTGAAATAGAGCCAGGAATCAAGAGTCAAGAGCCAGGAAAAAAAATAAAATTCTTGATTCTTGATTCTTGACTCTTGGTTCTTGCCTCTTGGTCTTCGGGTTAATTTTTTACAATCGGATCCGATTTATTACCGGTTGTTGTAGTTCCCGCTTTTTCTCCCTCCTTTGGAGCTACTGTTGATTTTGTGTCTTTAACTGAATCTTTAACGGTAGTTGCCCCTGCATCATCAGATTTTTGTTTTATGGAACTTAACTCAGCGTTTAAGGCGTCGTTTTTACTGGTCCATTCTTTTTGTTGTGCCTGTAATCCACTTATATCTTTATTTAACTGAGCTATTTTGGACGACTGGGCTTCAATGGTTATGTTTCTGGTAATAAGCGCTTCCTTAAGACTATCGTTTTTATCTTCAAGTCGTTTTATTTCCTCATTGTGCGCATCCCTTGTGCCCTCCAACTTTGCTAACTTTACCTGTAATTGAACCATACCTTCATTTTTTACGGACAATACCTTTTCAAGACTGTCCACCTTTTTTGTTAAAACACCAATTTTCTCCTTTTTGCTTTGTGCAAATGCATTGGTGAACCCGACCATCACCACGCAAATCGTCAAGACGATTAATCTTCCCTTTTTCATGTCAATTATATTTAATCACCACACCTTGTTTGCTAACTATTCATTCAAAGTCAGCACATTAATTAGGTTGACATGAATGGAGAAATCGGGATAAAAATTTAGGAGGTTGAACTATAGGAGTTTCTTAATATAACAACAATCGCGGAAAATTTATTGTTTAGAGATTGAGCAGTTTTATTTTCGGAGAGGAAATGATTACAGGAGTTCGATTTTGGAATTATAAAATAAGGAGATTTTTGGCTTTTGCCTTTCAGCTTTAACCTTTCGCCTCTACTCGTATCTCAATGCCTCTACCGGATCAAGCTTTGATGCTTTACTTGCCGGATAATATCCGGATATAAGGCCAATTGTGGTACAGGCAATAATGGCTGCGGTGATTGCCCCCCATGGGACTATAAATGAGCCTCCTATAAATAAGATCATAAGGTTACCTGCAACCATCCCAAGGAATACGCCCGCAGCACCACCGATCAGGCAAATAACAATCGCCTCAATCAGAAATTGCTTACGTATTATGCTCGGATTTGCACCTATGGCTTTGCGAACCCCTATTTCACGGGTACGTTCTGTAACCGAAACCAGCATAATATTCATTAATGCTATAGATGCACCAACTAGCGTGATAATAGCTATAAGCGCGCCGCCGGCAGTCATTGCTGCAATGTTGCTGTCCAGTTCTTTTTGAATGGAATCGCTTCTTGATATTTCGAAATTATCCGCCTGTGAA
>JAFAKI010000365.1 GCA_019235595.1 Mucilaginibacter sp.
GCTTTTTGATTGCCTATAAATGCCTTTCATTAAGGGATTCTTTAAGAGCGCATATATTTTGCCGTTCGGATAAAAAAGAAATTCATTCCCTTCTTTGTATCCATTAGAATAATGGACAATGCTTTGCCTTATACCGGTTTTTTCAAAGTAATTAATGCAGTCCCCCTCCAAAGCTATGGCACCATCGCTGTTGGCTATTTTGGGCAATGCCTTGCCTGTTAACTTAATGTAGCCACTCTTATAGAATTCTTTTATATTGTATGTACTATCACCCTCGTCAGGAGAGGTTATCATGACAAAAAAATCGCACTGTTCACGCTTTTCTACTTTGTAATAGCCGGCTTTGTCATATTTGTAAAAAATATAGGCTGTATCTGCCTGATGGCATTTGCCAAACTGAACAAAGCTTATCAGGAGCAAAAAGGACAAGAAATATTTTAACATGAGATAAGGTTACTTTAATAATTTGTATTTGGTTGTTAATGCTAATATGTCAACTTTTACAGGCAATAAATTAGTATGTATCAAACCTTCTTAAATATCCCTTTCAGATTGCGGCCCAGCTCCTTGTAATCGAGCCCATAACCCACCACAAAGTCGTTCGGTATTTCAAAACCGGTGTATTTCAGTTCGGGTACAGTCCTTTCCAATGCCTGCGGTTTCAGTAGCAACGTACAAACAGCGATGGAAGCGGGTTCGCGGGTATATAGTTTTTCGATCAGGTAGTGGATGGTATTGCCGGTATCCACGATGTCTTCCACCAGGATAATATCGCGGCCTTTAATGTCGATGGTCAGGTCAAAATCGTCCCTGATCTTTCTGGTTGTAGATGTGCCACCGTAATAAGAAGCCAGTTTGGCAAATGTTACCTCAACTGGTATTTCGATCTGCTTCACCAGGTCGGCCACAAATAGAAAGCTGCCGTTGAGGATTCCTACCATTACGGGAATGCGTCCGGAATAATCACTGGTAATCTCGGTAGCAATTTCGCTTATCCTTTTTTCTATTGCAGCATAGGGGATGGATAATTCAAACGTGAGATCGGCTACCTGGGTTTTCATGCCGTTAAATATAGGAAATAATTAAAACGGCATTGAGCGCTTGATTGATCAATTGTCTTTTACAAATCTTAACGAGCAGCGATCGTCATCAAGAAGAATAACCCCTAAATAGATAAAAGGCTTACCATCCGGTCCGGGGCCTATGGTAAAACCCCGATCAGGCGGGGTGCCCGCCATTGCCGAATGTAAGAACGAAGCCCCATTGCCTGTTCCGTAAAAGAAATTAAGATGATAAAAGCCAGTCGGAAAGGCGCTGAAGCCGGAGTAATTATTGCCTCCGCCTTCTTCCCAGCCGGTTGTGGTCATTAATGACTGAGCGACTGCCAGTGTTGGATTGAAAGAGCCATCAGTGTTTTGGGTTGCACCTCTTGTGATCATTAAATTCAGATAGTCGTCATATGTTGGTAAACGCCATCCAGCCGGTAAAGCAATTTGGCTGGCCTCCTGCGTAGTATACAGCTTCCCGTGCTGTACATCATATTGATCAAGGTAGCCGGTGTTAAAAATGCCGCCCGGGCCGCGGTAATTGACCGACGTCCAGGTTTGACTACCGATTTTTACAATGGGATAAACGTCTCCGGTAATAGTTATCGTCGAATCAGCCCTTTTTAAATTTGCAGGCACCGGGTCATTGTTCTTTTTCGAACACGACAAAAATGCAAAGGCAGTTATTATTACCAGTATAAAAACCTTTTTCATACGCAATCATCTTAACTGGTTGGCTTTCAGTTTTCTGGTTCTTTTCTCGCAAAGAAGGGATACTAATTTAGAAATAAAAAAACGTGTTTTGCAATTTTTTCTACGCTAATTTAAGCCGGTTTTTTTCCAGTCGATACCCTTTGGCCAATATGGCACAGCGTCTGGCTCAAGCAGGTAATAGCCTCAAATTTTGGTGAATAAATCGTCTATAAGCCTAAATAGGATAAGCCAACAGACAACAGTGCTATCCCAAAGTAAAAGCCAAAACCAAATAAAGTCCACCTTGTCAAGTCTTTGGCCTTTTTATCGTATCCGCCGCCCTTGAATAAGCCAGCAAATAATAATAAAAGTATCCCCGGAAAAATAAAGGCTATAATTTTGAGGAAAATAGGAAGCGGTTCATTTGATTTAAGATCGTCCCTTAGCCTGTCTTGTTCAATTTCCTGTTTGGCAGCAGAGATCTTTTCATCGGATAGATTTCGGCCTTCAAACACTCTTCTTGCTGCTTCAAGCGCCGCAGGCTGATAGTTATCAGGTGGCCCATTTAAAATTTGAATTAGCTCGGCGTCGGTACGCTGTGACATTATATTGTCAAACTCATTTTTCATTCTAATATTAGTTTAGGTGAAATTTAGGCTTAAATATAAAAAACTCTTTTCAATTGTCGCAGGTACACCTCTTTCCCGACTTTCGGACTAAAAACTCTATCTTTGCTCCCTCATGATTGACTATCAGGTTTATACCTTATCCAATGGTATCCGCATTTTATTAAAGCATTCGCCTTCAACTATAACGCATTGTTGTTTTGTGGTAAATGCAGGCTCGCGCGATGAACCGGATGATAAGGCCGGGCTGGCACACTTTATAGAACACCTGCTGTTTAAGGAAACTGAAACGCGCAGCACAAATCAGATACTGAACCGCCTGGAGTTGGTAGGCGCCGATCTGAATGCTTATACCACCAAAGAGTATACATGCATCCACGCTTCACTGCTGAAGCAACACCTGGAGCGCACGGTCGACCTGTTTCAGGATATTTTATTCCACTCCACCTTTCCGCAGGAGGAGTTGGAAAAAGAACGTGGGGTGATCCTGGACGAGATTGCCTCATACCTCGATCAGCCGGAGGAAGCCATCCAGGATGATTTTGAAGAGATGCTTTTTAAAAGCCATGTTTTAGGGAAAAACATATTGGGTACGCCAGAAACCGTTTCGGCCATGGATAAGCAGGATATTCAGCATTTCATGTCGGCTAACTATAACACAGAAGAAATGGTGTTCGCTGTGTTCGGTGACCATGATCTCAAAAAATTAGTGAAACTGGCCGAGAAATATTTCGGTATGATTAAGCCTAATCATGTACCCAAGCATCGTATTAAACCAGTTGAGAGCACAGGTGAAAAGCTAAGCGTTTACCGCCCCATTTCTCAAACCCACTGTATTATAGGTAATCAGGCTTACCCGTCGGCACATCAACATAAAACAGGCTTATTGCTGTTGAATAACTTGCTTGGCGGTATGGGTATGAGCAACCGCCTGAACCTGGAAATACGCGAGAAATACGGGATTGCCTACACCATCGAGTCGAATTATACGCCGCTTTCAGATACAGGTATATTCTCTATTTATTTCGGTACCGATGCGGAAAAAGCAGATAAGGCGTTGCGGCTGGTACATAAAGAATTAAAAAAATTGCGCGAACAAAAGCTGGGCACCTTGCAGCTGCATCAGGCCAAACAAAAGTTTATAGGTCAAATAGCGCTGGCTGAGGAGAACCGAATCGGGCTAATCATCTCTATGGCCAAAAGTTTGCTCGACTTTGGCTATGTGGACACGCTGGAGCAGGTGTTCGCCAAAATAAACGCCTGCACAGCTGAACAATTATTGGAAATTAGCAATCAAATATTTGATAATAGGCTGACCACTTTGCTGTTTGTGCCGAAAGAGTAGACTCACCCGGTCATTGCTCCGCTCGACCACCCTCTCTTCGTTGCACGAAAAGAGGGTTATTTTTCTTTTTCTCCCTCTTTATGGCTTGCCATAGAGAGGGACGACCAGCGTAGCGCATTCGGTGAGTCGATGGAACGCATACTAGCCAATAATGGATTGATTTTGATCTTTTTAAGGTAAAATTGTCAGGAACGACGTTTCTCTATAAAATTTCAAACTGTATCTTTGTGGGATGAAGATGCCTATAATTGCCTATGGAGACCCGGTTTTAAGAAAAAAAGCTGTTGCCGTAGAACCCGACGAATACCCCAACATTAAGCAACTGGTTGAAGATATGTTCGAGACTATGTATGGTGCTCGTGGGGTGGGTTTGGCCGCTCCGCAGGTAGGTATATCGATGCGTTTGTTTGTGGTTGATGCTACCCCTTTTGACGATGAAGAACCGGAGCTTGCAAACTTCAAAAAAGCATTCCTGAACGCGCAAATTCTGGACGAGACCGGGGATGAATGGTCATTTAACGAAGGCTGCCTGAGTATACCTGATATCCGTGAGGATGTATCGCGTAAGCCGGTGATCCGTATCTCATACTATGATGAAGACTGGAAGCACTACGAAGAAACCTTTAAAGGTATGGCCGCCCGCATCATCCAGCACGAATATGACCACATAGAAGGCAAGCTCTTTACCGACAAATTAAGTCCGCTACGCAAACGCCTGATCGAAAAGAAACTCAATGATATTTCGAGAGGTATAGTGGATGTGGATTATAAAATGAAATTCCCTGCTGCTAAGAAAGGGCGTTGATTTGAGGCCATGAGTCTTGAGTCTGAAGTCGTAAGTCAAAGCGATTAATAGGGACTTAAGACTTTCGGCTATTGACTAAAGACTTAATTCCCGGAAGCACGGCTCTTATCGCCCGCAGCTATCTGGTTCATTAACGCACCCCATGCAACAGGGTTTAGCAATGGGTTGGGCTGAAGCGAATGCTGGTTAAGAATAGCATTATGCTCATTCTGTGCCCATGAGGATGATATTTCCTGTCCATCGCGCGGTAGCGTGTTGCCGGAAGCCCGGTTGGTGGCACGTTCAAGGTTTTTACGGGCTATTTCCAGATCATCGTCCGCTATTTTCATTGCCAGAAAATCTTTTCTAAACTCGTCTGTAGTTGCCCATGGAAATACACGGAAGGCCGGTAGATTGATCACTCTTGGTTTTATCCAAACCTGCGTAGTATAACTTTTACTTGAAACGTTGGCGGGAATCACTATTTGCACAGCACTGTAACCGATGCTGGTGAAAACCAGGGTATCCCGCTCATGCGCTACGAAAGAGAAATAGCCCTCGTAGTTGCTTAAATATACCTGGTTATGATTGCTGATATTGGTGATGGTCACGTACGGCACTATCAGCTTAACGCTGTCAGCGTTGTGTACCACGCCTGAGAACTGAACCAATGGCTTCTCCTTTTGCTGCGCAAAGGCCGCAGCAGCAATAAAGAATAAAAATATGCCTAAAATATATTTCACTGGTTGTAGGTTCCTCTGTGTTATACCTGACTTTTTAGAAATAGTTTCAAAAAATGTCAGACAAAAATAGTGCATTGCATTAAATACTAATGCAATTTAACAATACTTAACAATTATCTCAAATTTGCTGGAAGCACCGCATTAGGGTCATCAATATCGGTTAAATTGATAGCTTCTATGCCCTTTATCTCGGGAACAGCCTTTTTTATGGCTTCTTCAATGCCGGCTTTGAGGGTCATGATGCTCATGGGGCATGATCCGCAGGCGCCGAGTAACTTTAATTTTACAATATGGTCAGGAGTTATTTCCTCCACCGAGACATTCCCGCCGTCAGTCTCCAAATACGGACGAATCGTATTCAAAGCTTCTTCCACCTGATCTAATAAACTCATTTTAACTTATTTATATTGATGTAAAGTTATTAATTATTTACCAATTTTCTATTATTCGCCTCGGCATTATAGATGGCCACCTGCTGAGCCACTTTCTGCGCCATTTCGGTAAATGCTTTACTCATCGGGCTTTGCTCATCCAGAATTACCGGTTTGCCAGCATCGCCTGAGTCGCTTATGCCTTTTACCAATGGTATCTCACCTAAAAACGGTACCTCCAATTGATCAGCTAGCTTCTGACCACCGCCCTGTCCGAAGATATAATATTTGTTTTCCGGTAACTCGGCAGGAGTAAAGTACGACATATTCTCTACTATGCCAAGCAGCGGCACACTGATAGCACTCATCAAAAACATGCCTATCCCCTTTTTAGCGTCGGCCAAGGCCACATTCTGTGGAGTAGTCACAATAACCGCGCCGGTAACCGGGAAGGTTTGCGCTACCGTGATATGCACATCGCCGGTTCCGGGTGGCAGGTCGACAACCAAATAATCCAGTTCGCCCCAATCAGCATCATTGAACAATTGTTTTACAGCTGTGGACACCATTGGTCCCCGCCATGGCACGGGTTGATTAGGATCGGTAAAGAAACCAATTGAGAGCAGCCTGATGCCATATTTCTCGATCGGCTCAATACGTGTTTTTCCATCAGCCTGGCTGGCTTTTGGTCGTGCCCCTTCTAAACCGAACATGATCGGAATGGATGGCCCGTAGATGTCAGCGTCTATTAAACCCTCCTTTGCACCCGCTGGCGCAAGACCCAGTGCCCGGTTTACAGCAACGGTAGATTTACCCACGCCACCTTTGCCTGACGCTACCGCGATGATATTTTTTACGCCGGGTACGCCTGTATTTTTCTGCGTCGTAACCCGCGAGGTCATATTAATGCTCACCTCGATATCCTTGCTGATAAAATGTGCTATGGCGTTGCGGCAGGCATTTTCTATCAATCCTTTTAACGGGCAGGCCGGTGTGGTAAGGATAACCGAAAAGCTAAGGCGGTTACCATCTATTTTGATATCCTGGATCATGTTGAGGGTTACCAGATCTTTCTTCAGATCAGGTTCTTCCACATGTCCAAGGGCTTGTAATACTTGTTCCTGGGTGATATTCATTGCAACCACAAAGCTACTAAAACACAGTTAAAGCTCTGTCATGTTAATGATAAAATGCGGTTATAAGGACCGGTTAAAAAAATCTTTTAGGTGAGTGAGCCCCTTAGGGAAACATTTTGTTGATACTGGCGTTTGTATCGCATAAGATTTAGATTAGTTTTGGATAAATTTTTTTGATGCATCGTCCTATTTCCAAATATATCCGCATAGCCGGAATCATCGCTATTTCCCTGATTATCCTTTTATTAATAGGCGGCTATATCGCATATAACAAGCGAGAAGCCTTACTGCAAAAAGAGATCGCGAAAGCCAAAGAAAAAGCCAAAAAGGATTATAAGTTGAACATTAATATTGGCTCGGCACATTTTACCGGCCTTGCTACTGTCTCTTTTTCTGATATTACTGTGGTGCCCGACGAGCGCGATAGTTTATTGAGTATAAAAAAGTTTGATATCAGTATAAAGATCATGCCGCTCATCTTTGGTAATGTTAAATTCGCTGATGTGGTGCTGGATAACGGGCACCTGAACCTGACTGATATTAAAGGCGTAAAGAACTTTGATTTCCTGTTCAAAAAGAAAAAAGATACCACGGAGAAGAAAGAGCGGGCTGATCTTTCAATATTGGCGAACAACCTGATGAAACAGGTTTTATATAAAATTCCGGATGATCTGGACCTGCGAAATTTCCTGGTAACCTTTAAAAGTGACAGCGCCGGAATTAAGCTGCTTGCTCAAACTGCCTTGATAAAAGACGGTAAACTCAGCTCCACCATCAAAGTAAATGATACCCTTGCTACCTGGCATTTTGCCGGAAAAATGCATCCTTCTGATAAAGATATCGATCTTCATTTATACGCCGATGGCAAAAAAGTGGAGATTCCGTACTTACAAGAACGCTATCACCTGAAAGTGAATTTCGATACTGTTTCTACCCGTCTGGAAAAGGTGGAGAACAGCGATGGCGTCACCCGGATATATGGCTCCTGGTCTGTAAGGAACCTGCTGATCAATCACCCGGCGTTATCATCCTCTGATATTATAGTCCCTGATGGCTCTATTGATGCTAATGTATTTGTTGGAAAGAGTTACGTATCGTTGGATAGCTCGTCGCTAATCAAGATCAAAAAGATCGCGGTAAAAACTTATCTCAAGTACCAGCTTTACCCGGTTAAGATGTACACCGTAAAGATGAACACCGACTGGATGAACGCGCAGGATGTGTTTGACTCTTTCCCGCAAGGCATGTTTGATTCATTCGACGGTATCCAGGTAACCGGGAAAGTAAAATATCACCTGCATGTGTTCCTCGATTCATCAAACCCCGATCAGGTGCAGTTTGAATCGGCGCTGGCAAAGGATAACCTGAATATTGTTAAGTATGGCAAAACGGATTTGGGCAGACTGAACAGGCCGTTTACTTATACGCCTTATGAAAAGGGAAAACCGATGCCGGCAAGGATTATCGGTCCGCAAAATCCGGATTTTACACCTTTGCAGGATATTTCGCCTAACCTGAAATATGCAGTAATGACGTCAGAAGATCCCTCATTTTATACCAATGGTGGCTTTGTGGAGGAATCTATCAGGCGCTCTATCGCTACTGATTTTAAGCAAAAGAAATTCAAGCGGGGTGGTAGTACCATATCCATGCAGCTGATCAAGAATGCTTTCCTGAGCCGGGAGAAAACGCTGTCGAGAAAGATAGAAGAGATATTGATCGTTTGGATGATCGAGAATAATAATGTGATGTCGAAAGACCGTATGCTGGAGGTTTACTTCAATATTGTCGAATGGGGCAGGAACATTTATGGCATTGGAGAAGCATCACGCTATTATTTCGGCAAATCGCCATCCGAACTTACCCTGGGCGAGGGTATTTACCTGGCCAGTATTCTTCCGCATCCTAAAACCGGTTTATATTCCTTCCTGCCGGATGGTTCGTTGCGGCCAAGTCTGATCAATTATTATAATCTGATAGGCAAACTGATGGCCTCCAGAAAGTGGACCGACCCTGACAGCTCCGGCTATGGTTATTATTCGGTAAGATTAAAGGAAAGCCTCCGTCAGAATATTGCCCCGGTATCTTCATCTGTTGCTGACAGTTTGATGAAACAAACCAATGATGATGACGACGCAGTTGGTGTCCAGGCTTTGATGACCAAGCCAAGCGCCCCAGAAAAAAAACCCAATTTTTTCCAGCGTTTATTCGGCAAGAAAGATACTGTTGCCCGTAAACAGGCAGAAAAAGAGCCTGAGATCGATACAGTTGGCAAAACAAAAAAACAAATCCGCCAGGAAAAGCGCGCTCTGCGCCGCCTTGAAAAACAAAGAGAGAAAGAGCTTCGTGACAAAGGACTGATGTAGTATTTACTATGGAATGACCCAATTAAATGTTTAAACATCTAATTTTGTATAAACATTTAGGAAAAGAAAAGTCATGTCACTCATAGAAAAACTAAACTGGCGCTATGCCACAAAAAAATTCGACAAAACTAAGAAGTTAAGTCCGCTGCAACTGGAAGAGTTGTTGCATGCTGTTCATTTGTCACCCGCAGCTACAGGCGTTCAGTCTTATAAAGTAATTGTTGTAGAAGACGCTGCAACACGTGCAAAGTTGCAGCAAGCCGCTTATGGTCAGGCACAGGTTGCTGATGCCTCGCAGTTGATCGTTTTTGCTGCCGAGACCAACCTTGATACTCAGTATGTAAAAAACTTTATTGATCATGTAGCTAAAACACGTGGTATTGACCGTGCTAATCTGGCTGGTTATGAACAAATGATCAATGGCAATATAAACGGAATGACTGAACAGCAACGTATTGCCTGGGCTAAAGAACAGGCGCACATTGCTTTAGGTGTATTGCTTACCTCTGCTGCTGAACTGGGTATCGATGCTTGTCCTATGGGAGGTTTCAGCGCCCCTCAATTTGATGAAATATTAGGTTTAAAAGAAAAAGGCTTAACAACTGCCGTTATAGCTGCGATTGGGTTCCGTGCAGAAGATGATGCTTATGGCAAGTTAAAAAAGGTGCGTAAACCCGAAGAAGAAATGTTTATTCATATATAATAATTGTCTTTGGTTTTTAAGTTCGAGTTAAGTTTGGAAGGCCCGGTAAACCGGGGCTTTTATTTTTAAGACAGGTATGCTATCACATAACTTAAAGCGATAAATAATTTAGGGTAAAGATGACAACTACAAATCTGAATTAGTGCCGTAAACTTATAATAGTTTTTTTTTGGCTATATGTTCCTGATTTTCAATGAGAAAATATACTTTAAATAAATGCTTGGAAATTGAGTTAAATCACATATCTTTAAAGTCTATAAAATCCACCTATTAACTATATATTATGAATGCATCCGATACCAACTCGTTTAATAAAAGTAGCCCTAATACTACCAAACACGACCACGAGGTGTTTAGATTAAAAAATCTCGATAACCTGATTTCAGCATTGTTTGTCTGCAAGGAGAGTTATGAATATCTGGCGATCTTAACGGAGTTTCCATGGTCGAGATCTGTTTATATGCGGTATGCGGCTGACAGGGCTAATTTCGCAGCCACGTTATACATTAATCTAAGCAATTATGGTGGGCTGTCGGTAGATGGGGAAGGTAATATTTTAGGTGAACCTAATTCTGCCTGGCGCAAAACATCGTTTGATGCTGAGACGAACGATGCCGATTCCTTGCTGAACAGCGTTATCTCTAATGAGTTAAAAGCAATAAAAGAATACGACAATTATTTACGAAACCATATTCCCGTGATAAAAGATCTGAATCTATTGGTATCACAACAAAACGCTATCAAACAGGCTATAAGCAAAATTTAATCGTCACTGTATTTTTTAGGATATAAAAAATATACCATAAAGGCATTTGTGCTATTGGAAAACCGGGATAGCGCACCTATGCAGATCACTGATTTGATCAAACGAGTCTTTTTAAAAGACTCATTGCCCCATCTTACATCAATAATTTAACAAAAAGTATGTCTGTTAATCATTGAGCAGACGAGACGATTTGCGTATAAGCAACTTCGATTCAAGGACTATGTGTTTTTTGACTGCTTCTGCTTCTTTATTTTCTAGTTCGTCAAATAACAACTCCGCTGCTTTTATACCCATTTCATAGGCAGGCTGCGTGATAGTAGATAATGGCGGGTATAATAGCGGCGCAATGTGCAGACTTGAAAAACTGATGATCTTCAGATCTTTCGGTACATCTATTTTCATATCGTTGCATACATGATAGGTGGCTAATGCAAGCCTTTCTACCGAACTGAAAATGCCATCGGGTTTGGTGCTTTTTAACGCATTTTGGATGATGGTATAATTCTCTCTTTCGTCCTGGCTGCAGTCAATCACCAATTGATCATCAAATGCGATCTGATGTTTTGTCAGCGCATCCATATACCCTTGCCCACGTACCTGACCGATCGAAATGTTTTTGTTAACCACCAGGTAAGCAATCCGCTTGCATCCCTGCTCAATCAGATGTTCTGTTGCAGCAAAGCTGCTATCATAGTCGTTGGTGGTTACTTTTGATACATCAATATCTTCATAAACCCGGTCAAAGAACACTACCGGAATATGTTTTTGTCCCAGCTTTTTAATATAGTTATGGTCATTAGCTTCGCCAGAAACTGACATAATAATGCCATCAACCTTACCATTGTTTAGGTAATTGATAAACGATACTTCTTTTTCAAAAACATCGTCGGTACGGTAAAGCAGTATGTAAAAACCTTTCTTGCGGGCTACTTCTTCAATACCATTGATAGCCTGTGCAAAAAAGTCGTTCACAATCTCTGGCACTATAACTGCCAGCGTTTTAGTTTTCTTATCCCTTAAATTACTGGCATAGTGGTTGGGCAAAAAGTTATGCTCTTTGGCAAATGCCAATATCCGCTCGCGGGTATCTTTGCTTATATCCGGACTGCCATTAAATGCTCTCGAAATAGTAGAAGTAGACAACCTCAGTTTCTCGGCAATTATTTTAATGTTGATGTTATCCATTGGCTAATAACAGAGGGTAAATTTATGCATAAATCAGGCATTGCTTTGAAACAATTTAAGAGCTTTTAATATTAAGAAATACAGACCATTGGCCAATACAGTGAATCGATCGAAATTTAAAAGCGTTTTATTAGCAGCAATTTTTATTCTGTTCTTTTGCCCGCTCACATCAAAAGCGTTCTCAGTTTTTGCGCATATGGCAATTATTGATGCCAGCTGGAAAAAATCGATCGTCCCGTTACTAAAAGAAAAATACCCCAATGCAACAGACGAGGAACTGCGCATTGCACACTCGTATGCTTATGGTGGAAGCTTGATGCCTGATATGGGTTATTTTCCATTTGGTAGTGTATATTTTACTAACCTGGTGCATTATGTGCGAACCGGTGATTTTATGACGAACCTGGTCGCCCAATCTCAAAACATTAATGAATATGCTTTTGCACTGGGAGCCATTTCGCATTACTTATGCGATGAATACGGACATTCTTTAGCGACCAACATAGCAGAGCCCATGGTATATCCTAAAGTGGCCCAAAAGTTTGGCAAGGTAGTTACCTATGAAGATTATCCTGTTTACCATGCCCGGATGGAGTTTGGTTTTGATGTATTACAAACTGCCCGTGGTAATTATGCTTCGAAGGAATACCATGATTTTATTGGCTTCAACGTAGCAAAACCTGTATTGGAAAGGGCATTTATGCTGACTTATGGACAGGACATGAACGATGTTTTTAATGGCAAGCTGGACCTTGCAATTTCAACTTTCAGATGGTCAGTAAAGAGCCTGCTACCGAGTTTAACCCGAACAGCATGGGCTTTGAAAAAAGATGATATACAAAAGTTGCACCCTAGGATGACCAGCCGTAAATTTCATTATCATATTAAAAGACGCGAATATTTTCACACCTATGGACGTGAGCGTGATAAGCCTAAATTCGGCAACAGAATAACGGCTTTTATTATCAGTATTTTGCCAAAAATAGGTCCGTTAAAAGCATTACGATTTTCACCACCAGGCCCAGCGGCCGAAAAACTGTTTATCAAAAGCTTTGATACCACCCTGGTTCGTTATGGTCAGCTTTTGACAAAAATGCGAAGTGGTAAACAGCTTCAATTGCCTGATATTGATTATGATACAGGAAAACCTACTATGCAAGGTGAATATGGCTTGGCCGATCAGACCTACAGTATATGGCTGCTTAATTTACAGGACAAAAAATTCAATGATGTTACCCCGCCCTTACGAAGTAATATTCTTTCATTTTATGGTAAAGGTGATACGACCAATAAAGCAACAGAATACAAAAAATATAATATTGACGGGAAGAAAACTTACACCGCTCTGCAGCAGTTGCGATCGGTTAAGCCTATCCCAATAGACAGCTTAAAATTTCCGGCTGATACAGATAAAAAAGTGATCACCAAATCAACCCAATAAGTAATTTGTATATTTAATCCGGAAGAACCTTTAAACATGAAATCGTTCCGGATAATTCTTGCCACTATCCTCCTTTCAGCAGGGAAGATTGCCCTTTGTCAAACTACAAATGATGCCGTGATATTTCACATACAATCGTCACATACCGCCTTTCCTGATACCGGTCGCGAGAAAGGACATGTGTACGATAAGGTATTATATTCCGCTGCCGAGCATTATCATGATAGCACCGTGTTGATCATCGCGCCGAAAAAGCTGAATGCTCAAAAGACTGTCGACCTTATATTCTGGTTTCATGGTTGGCGAAATAATGTGGATAATGCCGCAGGTTTCTATGAACTTACCAAACAATTTATTGCCTCAAACACTAACGCTGTACTGATTTTGGCAGAGACGGCAAAAGATTCGCCGGATAGTTATGGGGCAAGCTGGAAAACCCGGGCGTTTTTAAAGCGCTAACCACAGATGTTTTAAATGGATTGAGGGTGCAACACTTAATAACCAGGGGATGCAAACCGGGGCATATTTTACTGGCAGGGCATAGCGGGGCATACCGGGTGATGGCACGCATAATTAAGAATGGGCAAATGCCGATAGATGAGGTCATTTTATTTGATGCCCTGTATGCCGAAACGCCAATATTTATGGACTGGATAAAAGCGAATCAAAACCACCGTTTTATTGATCTGTACACTGATCACGGAGGTACTGATGAAGAAACCCATAATTTGGTTAAAACGATCGCGCAGGAAAAAATACCCTATCTGGAATCAGAAGAAAGTAACGTCAATTTTCAATCGGTAAAGGATAATAGGATCCTTTTTATCCATAGCCTGCACGAACATAATAACGTAATCAACAAACCGGATAATTTTGAGTTGTTTTTGGAAAATAGCCCCTTTTTAAAGAGCCTGCAGTAAATTAGGCCACAGTTTGCAACGGTTTGCTCAGATGCTTTTTGATGTCTGACAGCAGTTGCAACGGTTGGAACGGTTTTAGCATGCAATCAACAAACCCGCTTGCAATCAGGTCTGACAGCATTTTTTTATCCACCAGCGAGGCGGTAAATGCAATAACCGGGATTTCAGGATATAGTTTCTTTACCTCATGAATTGCGGTAAAGCCGTCCATCACCGGCATTTCCAGATCCATCAGGATAATATCAAAATCGGGGTTTTTTATCAATACATCCAGGGCTTCAGCGCCATCGTAGGCAGGCGTCACTTCGGCTTTAAAGCCAGCTAGTATTTTTTTGGCAACCAGCATGTTGACCTTATTATCTTCAACCAACAGCAATTTTACGCCATCCAGCTCATCCTTCGCAACAGTTTTATTAGTAATAGTTTTTTGCTGATGAACGGCCGCATAGTTTAATTTCAGGTCGAAACTAAACTTACTTCCCTTGCCTTTTTCGCTAGCCAATATCAGATTGCTGCCCATCAGTTTTAGCAGACGAACGCAGATCGTCAGCCCCAAACCGGTACCGATAAACTTCTTGGTATCTTCATCATAAACCTGCCAAAAGCTTTCAAATATTTTCTTTTGATCCTGTTCAGCGATGCCTATTCCCGTATCTTCAATGCTGAAGCTCACCTCAATAAACTTGTTTTCCTTTCGCTTGCAGTTAACATCCAGCTTCACGAAACCTTTGTCGGTAAATTTTAGCGCGTTCGACAGGAGGTTATTAAATATCTGTACCAGGCGCACATCATCAGCCATCACATCTACGTCCAATTCGGGATCGATGTTGACCTTCAGATCAAGGCCTTTTTCCTGGAACAAGGTGATGAACGGCATGCCCACATTCATCATAAACAGCTTCATATTCAGGTCAACGGGGTGGATCTCCAGTTTGTCGGCCTCTATTTTATTAAAATCGAGGATATTGTTCACCTGCTGCAGCATGTGGTCCGAGCAGTATTTCAATATCTGATAATATTCATCCTGCTGGGCATCCCGGGTTTGTTGTTTCATCAGGTTAATCACACCGATGATACCGTTCAAAGGGGTGCGCAATTCGTGCCCCATGGTTGCGAGGAATTGGGTGCGGGAATCAATTACCTTTTGATTTTGCTGCTTAAGCTGATGGATGTATTTCTTTTCAAAGAAGATATAAGCCACTGCAAAGATGATCGTCGAAGAAATGGCAATCACATTATTAACGAACGAAAGCTTACTCAGTTGACTTGGAGTAAAGGGTTCGAGCGGTTTCACGTAATGCCCGATCAGTATACATGCCACGAACGATGCAACGATGATGCCGATATAAATAAATGAATCCTTATACTGCGTTTGTTTCAGGTCGACAATGATGGGTATGGATACCATCAAAGGGAAAAAGTAAAGATACTGACTGGATTGCAGCCCTTCTATGGCTGCTGTGGAGACCAGCAGGGCGCAGACAATGGTTACTATAAAGATAGTCAGGTTCTCGATATCGCCATTATACTTTAGCAGGATCACCATTAAAATGGCGAAACAAAAGCAGGCACTTACAAAGGAAGAGACGTAGAGGCCGATAAATGAGGTGTAAATAGACAGGGCTATGCCTGTAAACAACGTAGCAAGCCCCAGCTGATAGGTCCTCTTGGATACATCTTTTATATCAAAATGTATATTAAGAGACCGGTCATCAATTTTATTTATTCTATGGTATTTACTAGTAATGTCCTTCATTATGGGCAACCGGGGTGTCTATCACCATCTGATTAAGCTCGCAAAAATGCCATTTTCGGTACATACTTAAACGTATACAATTGAATTATCGTTCTGTTTGAGGAAGAAAAAAAATAAAATATTGTTCTTCAGTGACTTAAAACAATGAGATTGCGCCATTTTTCAATGGTATAATCCGCTCTCCAGTCTTCTTGGTCTATTTTATGCCTGTTGTCAGGAGGGCAGACAGCTCAAAGGATGCATTTTCGTTGCCGGATAATTGGATGAGTTTCTCTTTAAATTCTTGAGCAAGCGCTTCAAATTCCGATGGAACTTTGGTCATAATTTCCCGTCAAGCGGATGTTTTCTAAAAAAGCCCTCGACAACAAAATCAGAAGATACGACACCCGATTTTAGAGGAATGATATTTGATTCTGCATGCTTAAACCCCGTGTCTGTTAACATGTTTTCCAGCAATTTTGGATCGTGCATGGAAAACGGAATTTTAAAACGTGTAGCGTCTTCATCATGAAATTGAGGGAGTATCAAATCGTCTATCAAGGCCTTGCAAAAGGGCATATTTAGGGTATCATCCCATGTAAAGAACATGAATTTGCCACCCGGTTTAAGCACCCTCCTTATCTCTTCCAGTCCCTTCTTTTTATCAGGCAAAAACATGATCCCGAACTGGCATATCACCAGGTCGAAGGTGTCATCAGCAAATGATAGATTTTGCGCATCTTCAACCTGAAAGATGATCCCGTTGTTATTTAGTTCACGTTTGGCTATGCCAACCATATCCGCACTGACATCGGTAGCAAATAGTCTTACGTCGGCCGGAAGTACTTTGCGCAGATGCCGGGTAACACGCCCGGTTCCGCAGGCAATCTCAAGCACCGACGATACATTGCCAGCATCAATTTGGGACGCCATGTACCGGCCGTAAGGCTCAAAAAGCAGGGGGCCCAGGTAGCGGTCGTAGTTTTCGGCATCGTCGCTGGTGAATTTGTATGCTTCTTTTTTTTCCATGCAGTTAAATGATTTCGTTAACGAAAATCAAAAATTGGCGAACTTGTAGAAAACCACTACAAGTTCGCCAAATAGTTGCAATTCAGAATTCTTATTCGGCTTTTATCCTTATATATTTTTCTACGTTAACCCGGTCTACCTTCAGGCTATCTATTTTCTCAATGCCTTGCTGAATGAGGGTGTCATTCTTTATAGTAACTGTGAAATCAAATTTGTTGTTCTCCCACTCACGTTCGTTGCAAAAATCCAGGTACTCGGTGTATTTATCGCCATTCAGGGTGTATCTTCCACCACCGGAGCTGTACATTGGTTTAGGCTGTTTTCCTTTGGTCAGATCGTGGTTCATGAACGCAAAATGATCACCATTTATGACCTTGATAAACTTTTGATCTTTGATGTAATCGGTTACTACAGGCGCTTTGCCTTTTTCGGTCAAAGTACCCTGAAGCAATTGCCAGGTACCTTCGATAGGTAGGCGTTGCTCTTTTGGGACCGATGAAGTTGTAGGATTGTTGTTGCAGGAAGTCAGTATAGCCGCAGCTACGATAAAAAAAGCGAGATTGATTTTCATTAGATTTTTAGGTTAAGTTGGAAGCTAAAAATAATAATCTTTTGGAATATATTTTTAGCCCCAACCTACCTTTTGCTGTCATTTTCAGACAGCTTTGGCTATAACTGATCTTATTATGGCTTCTAACGAATTGCAGAGAGATTGTATCTCCTCTTCTGTATTATAATAATGAACGGACGCCCGCACAACGCTTTCAAGATGATTCTTCTCCATGAAAACCAGTGTTGATACCGCTTTACCCAACGACACGTTAATGTTATTCTCTGCCAGTTTTATTTTTACTTCGCGGCTATCCAATCCAGCCACAGAAAAGGTTACTATACCGCATTGCAGGTCGCCAAAGTCATGCACTATCACGCCTTCAATCCCGGCAAGTTGACTGCGCATTAATGCAGACAAGTATTTAATACGATCCCATATTCTGTCCACTCCAATATTCAGCGCGTATTCAATGGCTTTACCTAAACCGAGTATAAGCGCCCGGTTTTTTTCATACAACTCAAACCGACGGGCATCGTTTCTTAACTCGTAATCATCCTGGCTCACCCAATTGGTCGCATGGTTATCCAGGTATAAGGGCTTGATCCGGTTCAGTATTTCTTTTCTTACATATAAAAAGCCAGTCCCGCGAGGCGCTCTCAGGTACTTACGCCCGGTTACCGATAGCATATCACAACCGATTTGCTTTACGTCAATCGGGACGTGCCCGGCACTCTGGCAAGCATCCACCAAGTATAGAATGTTATGTTTTCGTGCTATTTTACCGATTTCAATTATCGGGATCATCCCGCCTGTGGTTGAAGCAATTTCAGTTACTGCGATCAGTTTGGTTTGGGGGGTTATTGCCTCTTCCAGCGCGGATAAGGAGAAATTGCCATGTTCGTCATTCGGGATCACTTTAAACTCCACACCATGCGTTTTCTGCGCGTTTAAAAATCCAAGCAGGTTGGTTACGTACTCCATTTCGGAAGTGATGATCACATCGCCTTTTTTAAAGTCGATGCCGTTAAAAGCGATGTGCCAAGCGGTGCTGGCGTTTTCTACAATAGCTATCTCATCAACATCGGCATTAATCAGTCGGGCGATCAATGTATAGACGTTTTCTAACTGTTTATGATATTTGGCTTCTGTTTCATAGCCGCCATATGTCGCCTCTTCTGTTAAATAATCAATCACCGTTTGCACCACCACGTCTGGCGGTAAAGAAGCGCCTGCATTGTTAAAGTGAATCCGATGTGCGGTGCCTTTGGTTTCGGCCCTCAATTGTTGTATTTCTTTGTCGCTTAGTATGTTGGGTTTCATGGTATAACTCTTAAATAGTCTCTTGCTGAACAAAATTAATTTCCATCATAATATCTGACCGCTTATAGGTGCCTGGAAGAACCGGAATCTCTGTAAAGCCCATTTTACGGTAAATGTGAATGGCATTTTCAAGCACCCTGTTTGAGTAAAGTATTAACTTACGTAACCCCATCTCATGAGCTTTTTCAATAGCGGCCCGGCATAAAAACTGACCTGCGCCACCGCCATGATAAGATTTATCGACCGCCATTTTGGTCATTTCGTAAACATCGTCTTCGATATAGCGAAGCGCCACGGTACCTACTATGATTGATTCCGAAACAGCAAAATAGATGCTGCCCCCATCTTTTAAAATAGCTTCATCCGGATGTTCCAATACCCATTTGTCGAGCGGTTCGACGGTGAAATATTCCTCCAGCCACGCTTTGTTGAACTTTTCAAAGTAGGGCTGATATTCTGGTTTGTAATCAATTAATCGAAGTTCCATTTATGAGTGAATTATTAATCACTGCAAAATAAAAGAATTGCATAAAGACAAAACAGATACAGAATTAGTATTTTTGACCATAACAGATGACATGAAAAAGATACCCGCTAATGGTGAAGATGTGTTTTTGTACGATAAGATTGTTACGCGGATTGAGAAGCAAATTAAACAAAATCTGCTAAAAACAGGCGATAAATTGCCATCGGTAAGGACTTTGAGCCATCAGCAGGGAATCAGCATAAGCACTGCCTACAAGGCCTATGTAGAATTGGAAAATATGGGTATGATAGAGGCCCGTACCAAATCCGGCTATTATGTCAAATTCTCACCTTCGAGGTTTGCCAAAGTGCCGGAGGTTAATCCGCCCTTAAAAAAAATTGAGCAGGCGAGCGTGAGCCAGATGATTGCAATGGTAAACGCAAATATGTCTAAAGAGAACGTGCTGCGTTTGTCAGCATCAGCGCCTTCGGTCAATTTGATTCCGCTTGCCCGGCTCAACAAATCTATGGTAGAAGCTATTCGCCAAAGCCCTTTTGGGAATGTGAATTACGAGAATGTGCAGGGCAATATTTCGTTGCGTAAGCAGGTGGCCAAAAATGCCTTTAACTGGGGCGGACAGATCACCGAGAATGACGTAGTAACCACTCAGGGCTGCCTGGAGGCGCTGGTATTCTGTCTGCGTGCGCTTACCAAACCAGGCGATACGGTAGCGATAGAAAGCCCCACTTACTTTGGCATTTTTAACGTGATGCTCAGCCTCGACCTGAATGTGCTGGAAATACCGGTTCACCCCGTAACAGGTGTGGATATTGAATATTTAGAACGCGCGATGGATAAGGTGGATATCAAGGCTTGTTTGTTTGTGACCAATTTCAGTAATCCGGTCGGCAGTTGCATGCCCGACGATCGCAAAAAGCAGCTGGTTGATCTGATCACCAAACGACAGATACCTTTAGTTGAAGATGATATTTATGGCGAGATCTATTTTGGTAAAAGTCGCCCGCGTACCTGCAAAAGCTATGATACTGAAGGCTGGGTGATGTTGTGCTCGTCGGTTTCCAAATCGCTGGCGCCGGGTTACAGGGTAGGATGGTGTATCCCTGGCAGGTTTAAAGAGCAGATCATAAATTTAAAAATGATGCATACCATCAGCTCGGCTACACCTACGCAGGCAGCAATCGCACATTTTTTTGAGACCGGGCGATATGACCTTCATATGCGTAATCTGCGCAAGGCGTTGCACACCCAGAGCCTGCGGTATATGCAGGCCATAGCCACACATTTCCCGGCTGATACCAAAATCAGCAGGCCACAGGGCGGCTATGCGCTATGGATAGAGTTGAATAAAAAGATAAACGCATTTGAGCTTTACCAGGCTGCAATAGAGCAAAATATTAGCATTGCCCCCGGACAAATATTCAGTACCGATTCGCGCTTTACCAATTTTATGCGCATAAGCTTTGGATTAACCTATGACGAACGTATGGAGCAAAGCTTCCGCGTTTTAGGGCAACTGATAAAAGATTTGGAAAGGCAATCCTGACTTAATCTTTTTTCTCTTTTGCCTTAGGAGCGTAGCCTTTATCCACATCCAAAGTAAATGCTGCTTCTGATGCATCGCCAGCCTGGCGTAACAGGTCGATAGGCGGCGCACTGTCTTCTGTCGCAGAATCAAACTCTTCAGTCAAACCATTTGAATGGATATCTTGTTGGCTCTGCTGGTCATCTGCTTCTGAATTATCAAAATCATCAACAGGTAATTTATCATCCGGATTGATCATAGTCGTAGTGTTTTTTGTTCAGGAATAAATTTACAACACTTTCAGGAGTATAGTGTCTATTTTTTCTCATAAATAAAAGCCTTCTCTGTTTTAGAAAAGGCTTAGAACTTTCGACTCAAGACTTACGACTTGATTAGTTTCTCCTGTTAAACAAGAATGAAGCATAATAAACCAATGTAGCTAGTGAGCTTAACGCAGCTACCACGTAGGTCATGGCTGCCCACCAAAGGGCATCTTTAGCCTGATCGTGTTCTTCGCGGGTTTGCATTACGTTGTAGTTGTTGTTCAGCCATACCAGCGCCCGATTGCTTGCATCAAACTCCACCGGCAGGGTAATAAAGCTAAACAGGGTTACCAATGCCAACGCTGCTACACCGATAGCCAGTACAAATGGGTTATGGGTGAAGAAAAGCAACATTACACCGATGAACAAAGTCCATTGAGTTAGGGTAGAAGCTACATTAATCACAGGCACCAGCGCCGAGCGCAAGCTCAACCAGGCATAAGCCTTGGCATGCTGCACAGCGTGACCACACTCGTGCGCGGCAACCGCCGCTGCGGCAACGCTGCGGCTGTAATAAACATCCGGACTAAGGTTAACCGTTTTAGTCGCCGGGTTATAATGGTCAGTTAGCTGGCCTTCAACAGAAACTACCTGTACATCGTAAATATTATTATCCTGCAACATGCGTTCGGCAACTTCCTTGCCGGTTAAGCCTGATAACAGGCCGATCTCGGCATAGCGGTTAAACTTGCTCTTGAAACGCCACTGCACTATAAAACTGCCCAATGCCACGATGATCATCAGGAACCAGGCAGAGTTGTATCCTATTATAAATGATAAATGATTCATGTTCGTGTTATTTACAAGGGGTATTTCAAAAAGTATTCCAACGAAATTTTACATTTGAGCATGGAACCATCATTTTCATATTGGGAACGGACAGCTTTTGTGGATGATGCCGATGTAATCATAATAGGCAGCGGTATTGTAGGGTTGAGTGCAGCATTGCATTTAAAAAGGCAGCAACCAGATCTGAAAGTTACCGTATTGGAACGTGGCTTCCTGCCCACTGGCGCGAGTACCAAAAATGCCGGTTTTGCGTGTTTTGGCTCACTTTCTGAGCAACTTTCCTACCTAAAACGCTCATCGGAAGAGGAAGTGTTGCGATTAGTAGATTACAAATGGCGGGGCTTGCAGCGACTGCGTGAAAACCTGGGCGATAGCAATATAGACTTCCTGCAATATGGCGGTTATGAACTGTTTATGGAGCATGAGCAGGATCTGGCGCAGGAGAGCCTTGATCATTTAACATACTTTAACAATCTACTGAAGCAGGTGATTGGCCATGCTGACATTTATGCAGTGGCCGATGCCAAAATAGCTGAATTTGGGTTCAATAAAGTACACAGGATGACCTATACGCCCTATGAAGGGCAGATCCATACCGGTAAAATGATGCGCACTTTGCTGAGTAAGGTTTATGATCAGGGTGTTTTGGTACTGAACCAATGCAATGTGGAAGCAATTGAACAGGAAGATAACCATGTTCGACTAAAAACCTCAAATGGCGAACTGAAATCCAATAAAGTAATACTGGCGACCAATGCCTTCGCTGCGCAGTTGTTCCCCAATCTGGATGTAGTGCCCGGTAGGGGACAGGTACTGGTAACCAAACCTATTCCCGGATTGAAAATAACAGGCACTTTTCATTTTGACGAAGGCTACTATTATTTCAGGAATATCGACGGCCGGATTTTGTTTGGTGGTGGCCGGAATATCGATTTCAAGAGGGAACAAACCTGGGATTTTGGTCATACCGAAGCGGTAAAAAATCAGCTCATAACTTATCTTAACGAAGTGATTTTACCTGGTCAAAATGCAGAAGTCGACTACTGGTGGAGCGGCATCATGGGCTTTGGCGAAGATATTAACCCGATTATCAAAGAAGTGCAGCCCAATGTTTTCTGCGCTGTAAGGTGCAATGGCATGGGGGTGGCTATGGGAAGTTTGGTGGGGGAAGAAGTGGCGAAACTGGCGCTTTCCTGAGTGCGGAATTCTGCTTATAGTAAAAGCTGGAAGCTTTTGCAGAGTATACCACGAGCTGGAAGCTCGCGGCAGCAGTATTTTAACTTTGATTCTGATATTCCCTCACCAATGTTTTCGATGCCCGTTGTAACCAGGATTCCGTCAACAATTTTTTCAATTCTTCAGGGTCGACCTTCTCCAGGTTAACCAGCACATAAGGATAATTCCGATAGTGATCGGTAATGAAATATATTTCCGGATCAGCCTGCATCCATTTATCCCGGTCTTCGGTATGAACTACCAATACCACGCCATTTTCCCATAAGCGGGCCAGTAATTTCTTCTGAACATAGAAGCCGGGAGTTCCATAACAGGTACCTTCCGAAGTTCCCGGCAAAGTTGCCATAAATTGGCGAATGAATTGCAGGTATATGAAAGGGTCGGACATAGCTCTAAAATAATTCCACCAATCGTTCCAACGCCATTCCGCGTGAGCCTTTGATCAGCACGGTTGCATTCCGGATAGGGTTCACTTGCAAAGCCACGATAGCATCTTCAACTGTATTATAGAATATTGCTTCCGACTCCCGACTTCCGACTTCTGACTTCTGACTTGAAAACTCCGTCCCGATAAAAATCCGTTCATCCACCGGCGTTTCCATAGCTTTTTTGATTATGGCTTCATGTTCAGCTGCCGATTCCTGCCCCATCTCGAACATATCGCCTAAAACCAATACTTTATACTTAGCTTCAATTTTAGCCAGGTTTTCTATAGCGACTGCCATGCTACTCGGATTGGCATTATAATAATCACATATCAGTGTATTGGTAGCCGTTTGGGTGATCTGCGAACGGTTATTTTTAGGCTGATAGCCACTTATACCAGCGTTGATTTCGCCTGCACTTAATTTAAAATACACACCAATGCAAATCGCTGCCAGTATATTATCCAGGTTATAAGCCCCTGTTAGCTGCGATTTTACCTCATAACTCTTACCGGTTGACTTATTGGTCCATTGTAAAGTGAGGTAGGGCGAGTTTTCAATCAGCTTGCCACTAACTAGATTTGCGGGATTATTAGTTCCATATAAGATCACATTTTTTAACCCCCTGGCTTCTTGCATCTCCATCAAAACCCTATCGTCGCCATTTACAAATGCAATTCCTTCCTCCGGACTTCCGGACTTTCCGACTTTCTGACTAATATAATCGTATAATTCTCCTTTCCCTTTTTTTACGCCTTCTACTCCGCCGAAGCCTTCTAAATGAGCTTTACCTACATTGGTGATTAATCCATGCGATGGCTGAGAGATAGTACACAACAGTTCGATCTCTTTTTGATGATTAGCACCCATTTCAATCACCGCTGCCTCATGCAAGGCATTAATGGAAAGTATGGTAAGCGGCACACCGATATGATTGTTCAAATTGCCTTGCGTAGCATAGGTATTAAAATGCTGTGATAAAACCGCATTGATCAGTTCCTTGGTAGTAGTTTTACCATTGGTTCCTGTCAATCCTATCACTGGAATTGTAAGTTGACGACGATGGTATCTCGCCAGATCTTGTAAAGCAGTCAATACGTCTTCCACCAATAAATACTGATCACCTTTCTGGTACTCCGGGTTGTCAATCACCGCGTAAGCTGCACCCGCAGCAATAGCCTGTTCGGCAAAAGTATTGGCATCAAATTTTTCGCCTTTTAAAGCAAAGAATAAACTTCCGGTTGCTATTTTCCGGGTATCTGTGCTGATGACAGGATGTTTTTTGTAAAGCTCGTATAGTTGATCGATAGTAGTCATTATTTAATTCAAATATTTAGTTCAAAAAGCGTCATTGCGAGGAACGAAGCAATCTCCGAACTATACAGAGCAGCTATGCAGATTCTACACCTTTCAGTTTGCCCTGTATAGCATGCGATTGCTTCGTTGCGCGGCTCGCACCATCCGCCTTGCGCCTCGCAATGAC
>JAFAKI010000169.1 GCA_019235595.1 Mucilaginibacter sp.
GATACCGTTGAGAATAGCCGCGATACAGCTTACTGGAATAGCGCCCGACCTGTGCCATTGACAAGGTCGGAAGAAATGGATTATAAAAAAAAGGAATTCAAAGCGGAACTTGAACGGGCAATAGAAAAATATGCACCCGACCGTGAAAGTAAAAATGCCTTTCATCCATTGCCTTATATACCTTTTGGATATAAGGCTTCTTATAATAACAATCGGGACTCTATTTATATCGATCCTTTTATCCAAACTCTTTTTTATAATACAGTTGAAGGTGTCGGGTTTAATTTACGGGGAACATATGTTCATTATTTAAATGAGTTACAATCGTACCGGCTGACGCCTGATATAAGATACGGTTATTCAAGCAAACAGTTTAATGCAGAATTAAAGGGCGAGTATAATTTTGATCTCAATAACCGGGGTAAGATCACCTTTGGTGGTGGTAGCGCGATACTCGATCTAAGCAACGTAGGCACACGATCACTTTATTTCAATACGCTGAGTACGCTGCTGAGCGAACAAAACTTCGTGAAATTTTATCGCTCTCAATACGGCGAAATAGGTTATCAACGCGACATTGCCAATGGTATACTATTGAAAGCTGATTTGTCATATGCCAATCGTACCCAGTTATACAATAACTCCTACTATGCTGTAACTACTTACAAGGGCAGGAGGTTTACATCAAACAATCCGCTGGCACCGGATAGCGCCGCCAATGACCGTTCAGTGCTTTTTCCACAAAATAAGGCGCTGACTCTGACTACCTCCCTTACCTTCACTTTTGATCAGCAGTACGAAACAAGGCCAACTGGCAGAACTTATGAGCCTTCCGCCTATCCGCAGATCAGGGTAAATTACCGCAAAGGGATAAACGGTGTTTTGAGCTCTGGTGTAGATTATGATTTTGCATCAGTGGAAGTCTTCCAGGAACATTTGAACACCGGCATCACAGGTTTCTCCTCATTCAAATTTGCTGCAGGGGACTTTTTTAACCGGAACAGGCTGTATTTTATGGACTATAACCATTTTCAGGGTAACCAGGGCGCCACATTCGACCCAACGCCCGGGAGTTTCCATTTCCTGCCATTTTATACCTACAGCGCCAACAAGGGTTATGCTGAAGCACATTTTGAACATAATTTTACCGGGTACCTGTTTAATAATATCCCCGGGTTTAGACGATTAAAGCTGGATGAGATTATCGGTGTGAATTACCTGAGCGAAAACAACAAACACAACTACTCCGAATTTTATTTTGGAATCCAACGATTGATCTTCCGTGTCGATTATGGATTTGTTTTTGAAGGCAATCACAAAACTCTGCAGGGCTTCAGAATATTCTACGGTATAAAATAATGACAGCTTAAGTGTCTGATATACAGGCATAAATAGAAATCCCCTGCCGTTTTAGCAAGGGATTTCGCGTATAAAGAATTAATTAGGGTGCTGCAAAGATAGAAAAGTTGTTTAAAAAGAAAAATTTTTTATCTAATAAATAATTAGTTGTGCTGTAATTAATTACAGACCCCATCTAAACCATCTGCCGGCATTTTAAGAATAAAGCTAAAAATTGTACATTTGCGGCTCATTTAACGCTGTTTGCAGCAGTATCAATGTTTATGACAAAGTACAACACACTACTCTATTATTGCTATTCGGCAATAGCGGATGCGGAGCAATATGCTGCCGATCATCTGAAATTTTGCAAATCATTAGGTTTGGTTGGACGTATTATCGTGGCCGACGAAGGTCTTAACGGTACCGTATCGGGCACAGCTGAAGCATGCAAAACCTATATGGAAGCTGTCCATGCCGATGTGCGCTTTGCCGCCACCGATTTTAAAATTGATGAAGTTGACGAACCATCATTTGTGAAAATGCATGTTCGCTATAAATCGGAGATCGTGCATTCTGGTCTGCGTGATCCGCATATCATCAACCCAAACAAAAAAACAGGAAAACATCTTGAACCCAAAGATTTCCTGGCCATGAAAGACCGGGATGATGTCGTGGTGCTGGACGTGCGCTCCAATTACGAGCACTCGCTGGGTAAATTTAAAAATGCTGTAACGCTGGATATTGAGAACTTCAGGGATTTTCCTGCCAAAATAAATGAGCTTGCCCAATTCAAGGATAAAAAAATACTGACCTATTGCACAGGCGGTATCAAATGCGAAAAGGCATCAGCTTTACTATTGCACGAAGGGTTTACTGATGTATATCAACTGCATGGTGGCATCATTAAATACGGTAAGGAAGCCGGTGGCGAAGATTTTGAAGGTAAATGCTATGTATTCGATAATCGTCTTTCGGTTGAAGTGAATACCGTTAACCCTGTTGTGATCTCCACCTGTTTTAACTGCGGCAAACAAACCGATAAGATGATCAACTGCGCCAATCCCGAGTGTAATGAACATTTCACCCAATGCGACGAATGTGGCACTACAATGGACGGCTGCTGCAGCGATGCCTGCAAATCGCACCCGCGGAAAAGGGTATATGATGGCACTGGCTATTATGTGAAAGTTCCTCAACCTGTGAATGTCAAAAAAGGCAGGCAAATACAATTGTCAGAATAACTGGGAATGCAAAAAAATGATTAAAAATTCGTTATTTACGTTTAGA
>JAFAKI010000178.1 GCA_019235595.1 Mucilaginibacter sp.
TATTGCATCACCGACGATCAACTCAACTATATTTACGGCAAAATTGAAAGAGCTCTTGAGGAAATATAGCAATGGAATTCAATAAACTACTATCCACCATAATTAATAACGACCAACTGCACGCACGCTGGTTGAATACGCTATCATTAATGGAAAACACAGGCGCGCGAAAAATTTCAGCCTGTGAAGACCCTGAAACTGTTACCTACATTATACTAAAACATGCCGCTGAAGAACATCGGCATGCATTCTATCTGAAAAAGCAGATAGAAAAAGTAAAATCAGCAGATTGCCCGACTTATACCAGCGATTACCTGATCGCCCCTAAAAGCAGCAAATATTACCTCAATCAGTTGGACGTAGATGTTTGCAGATATTTGAAAAAAGAATTAGGTCTGAAGGGCAGTGAATTACGTTTTGCAGCTTATTTGTTAGTAACGTATGCTATTGAGGTTAGGGCAGACGAGCTTTACCCGGTTTACCAGGACGAATTGGACAAAACAGGAAGTAAAGTAAATGTAAAATCCATCATTCTGGAGGAAGAAGGACATTTGGAGGAAATGATCAATCAATTGAAAAACTTCTCTCCCGACTGGCAATTACACGCCAACAAAGCTGTTGAAATGGAAAGCAAGTTGTTTAATCAATGGGTAGACCAATTAAATATAGCAGTAGCTAATTAGTCAATTGATGTCAAATAAAAAAAGCGATCCGATTTAATCGGATCGCTTTTTTTATTATACGAAAGAGGCGGAGAATCAACCACCGCTCATGGCTTTCAAATCATCCAATGTGATTTTGTCAAAGTCGCTGGCTATTGCAAACGTTCCTGCTGGAGCCATAGTATCAGTAATGCTTGTAACGGTTACATTTGATGTTTGGCCCTGGCTAAAACTGGTGTACTGAATCGGTACCCCACCTGCAGCTGAGTAGTAGTCAGGTATAACACTCGATGGCAGAGTTACATCGTTAGTTACCCACACATCGTACGTTTTATTGGTTTTGGTATCTGTTGCCACAACCTTCTTGCAATTAAAGCCTGAGATTTGCTTCGTTTCAGTAGAAGGAGCAAAGGTGAATTTTGGCAATCCAGCCATTGCCTGCTCAATTTCATCCGGGTTGGCGATGGCAGCCTTTTTTATAGAAGCTACGGCTACATCAACTATCACCGCAAAGTAGGTTCTTTTCGCGTTCGATAGTATTTTGATATTGGCGGGCCCAGCCGAGAATGCAAACGCCGATGAATCAGGGGTGAAATAAATTTTACCATCAACCGGCTGACCGCGCATATCCGTGCTCAAGGAAATAGTACCCTGAGTATATGCTTTTTGTGCACTGGCGCTTATTGCTACTGCTGAAAAAGCAATACCAAGAGCAGCACCTAAGAGTTTGAGTTTCATGTTTTGGATTTTATTTAACACAATTTAGATATTAATTGCTTTGGGTGCAAATGTTTTGTTTATTTCTCAATTAGATGACACCACCATTGATTTGTTACGCAACAAAGTGTGATAATTGATATGTTGTGTTTGCGCTTGATTTTGCAGCTTGTTAATCAGGTAGTTTGAATTAGTATTATCAATAACCAGAAGCCTGTAACTGTAGTTTTTGCTGACGAAATCAAGATTTATATCAGGCCCGCCGGATATACAAAGATAATCCGTATTCAATTTTTGCGATAGTTTGGTGCCGGACAAATCTTTATTAAAAATTAATACCTGTTTGTTTTGGAACTGTATGTAATGGTTTTCCTTCAGGAAAAACGAGAGGCGAATATTCTGTTCAGGCGATATTTGACGAACCGAATTAATTTGGCAGCTATCCAAATAGGGCTGTACTGAATATCGGTACGTTTTATCTGTATCCCGCAGATCAGTTAATACTACAGCCTCATTGCCTTTTTTGAACACAATACCCGAGTGCTTTCTTAAGCTTAGGAAAGCGATTTGATCTGATTGAGAGTTATTCCATCTTTTAAAGCTAATGCTTATCACCAATAAAAGTGTACAAACCAAACTTAGCTGGAGCAACCATATTTTGCGGTCATACAAAAAGTAAAATACAGCGATGATAATGATATAAAGCAGCAGGTATTCAACTGGTGTGATCCATATTTTATTGATGCTGGAGTAGGGGAAGTGCTCGATTGCTGCCAATACTTTATCCATTAACAATATTGATTTTTCCAATACCCAGCCCAGAGCCGCTGAAACAAAAGGCACTTCCGGTACTACCAGATAGGCCAGTCCCGCAATCATGATAATTTCAGAAGGGACAATAATAAACAGGTTGCTGATCAGAAAGTAAACCGGGAACTGGTGAAAGTAAAAAGCACTAAGCGGGAATGTGATCACTTGCGCAGCAATGGATACAGAGATGGCGGCCCACAATTTATCCAGCCATTTATTTTCAATATCTACCCATTTATAAACTACTGGCTGAAAAATTATTAAACCCGCTACAGCGAGATAGGATAACTGAAACCCGACATCCAAAATGAAATAGGGATCATATAATAATAAACAGAAAGCCGAAATAGCCAGTATATTCAACGTGTTAATATATCGGCTATAAGTTTTACCGATGATGATCATGGATATCATCACCGCTGCACGACAAACAGCAGGTGAGAAGCCGGTTAACAGGGAATAGTACCAAATAATCAGGATAACCACCACGGCTTTTATTGTTTTGCCATATAGGAATCTGTCTAGAAACCCGAGCATAAAATCCAGTAACAAAAACAAGATAGCCACGTGGGCACCCGAAACAGAAAGCACATGGATGGTTCCTGTTTTTGAATAAGCTTGCAATACATCATTACTCAAATTGGCTTTATAACCTAGTATCAGGGTGGATGCCACTGCTACTGCTTCGGGGCTATGCATATGGCGCTTATATTTCTCCACCAACCATTGCCGCAACCGAAGTGAATAGGAGATAATACCATTTCCCTTATTTTTTGCCAACTCATAATATTGATGAGCGCTCAAAAACTCCTGGTAATGAATATTTTGATTGGCAAGATAGTGCTTGTAATTAAACTCACCTGGATTATACGGAGGATCGACAGGTTGGTAATTTGCCGGTATTAACAACTCGTTGCCATAATATAAACTTTTGGCCGCAGGGTCTTTTATCGTGATCAGTAAATTGCCTGATGTAGGAGTTGCTTTTCTGTTTAGAACATTATACTCAACAGTGGCAGTGAATCTTAACAATTCGCCGCTTAATTTAGGCTCGTTGTTGATCTTTACTAACAGATATTCAGCAGGCTTTTTTGAAAAAAGATCTTTGCTGTTTAGCTCATTGTATTTTAAAGTGATTGTCCAGCCTAACATGAATAAGATACTGTAAATTAATGTCCCGCCAACCCACTTGCTTTTATGCAGGTTAAGTCTTTTGTAAAAGAAATTCAGGCTGATAAACAGAACGATTAGACTAACGACCGCAATGGAAAGAAATGTCGTAAAAGAAAATACAGGAAACCAAATGCCAAAACCAATTCCGGCTAAAAAGGGGAGCAGTAATATTGCAAACGGAATTTCGCCTTTATGTGCGGCCATCATATCAAATACAGGTTTAGGTACTGATACGAATCAGCACATAAGCTGCACTAAGATATGATTTAAAACAAAAAAACTCTTTAAAGCTAAAGAGTTGTCATGCAAATAAAATATTAAAGTCCTCTCCTCTGGAGAGGATTTAGGTGAGGCTTACAGTTGTTCGCGAACTTCCAGCAAGAATTTTTTGATGCTTTCGAGCGAATCAATCACACGCTGATTGTCTTTGGACTCATCCATATTCTTCTTCAGGTGCTCGCGTGCGCCGTTAATGGTATATCCCTTATCCCTTACCAGGTGGAATATAATGCGCAGGTGCTCAATATCTTCCGGAGTAAAATATCGGTTGCCTTTTTTATTCTTTTTAGGCTGCAGTACATCAAATTCTTTTTCGTAGAATCTGATCAGTGACTGATTTACATCAAAAATAGCAGCCACCTCACCCATGGTGTAGTACATTTTACTAATCTCGTGCTCTTTGTAAGGCATAGTCCAAAATTAATTTCAATTTTTCTTTTTAACGTACAATTAGCTAAGAATGTTCCACAAAATGTAAAAGTGTGGAAAAGTTTTACTCATGTTAACCTATGTAACGTGCTCATTATCATTATAAACCCGTTTCTGGTGCTGTTTTCGCACTTTGAGGCGAATAATTAACTTTGCGAACTTATTCAACATTTCATGACTTCTTCAGAGATACGTAAGGCTTTTTTGGATTTTTTTGCTTCCAAAGGTCACACCATAGTGCCTTCGGCGCCTATTGTTGTTAAAAACGACCCGACGCTAATGTTTACCAACGCCGGGATGAACCAGTTTAAAGACATTTTTCTGGGCGAAGCGCCGGCCAAATATCCCCGTGTGGTTGATACACAGCGTTGTTTGCGCGTTTCGGGCAAGCATAACGACCTGGAAGAAGTGGGTATCGATACCTATCACCACACCATGTTCGAGATGCTGGGCAACTGGAGCTTTGGCGACTACTTTAAAAAGGAAGCGATTGCCTGGAGCTGGGAACTGCTGACCGAAGTTTTAAAAATTGATAAAGAACGCCTTTATGTAACCGTTTTTGAAGGAGACGAAAAAGAAGGTTTGCCGAAAGACCAGGAAGCCTACGATTTTTGGGCGCAGCATATTGCCGAAGACCGTATCCTGATGGGTAATAAAAAGGATAACTTCTGGGAAATGGGCGAAACCGGTCCATGCGGGCCATGTTCGGAGATACATTATGATAACCGTCCTGCTGATGAGCGCGCCAAAGTACCCGGTGCCAGTCTGGTGAACGGCGACAGCGATCAGGTGATTGAGATATGGAATAACGTATTTATGCAGTTTAACCGCCTGAAAGATGGTTCACTACAACCATTGCCAGCCAAACACGTGGATACCGGAATGGGCTTTGAGCGTTTGGTGCGTGTGCTGCAGGATAAGACTTCTAACTATGATACAGATGTTTTTCAGCACCTGATACAATTTATTGCTGGAAAAAGCGGAAAGAAATACAACGCTGCTGCCAAACCGGGCGAAGAAGGCTGGAATGAGGCAGTTGCTATGCGCGTATTAGCTGACCACGTCCGTGCTGTAAGCTTTACGATTTCGGATGGGCAGCTACCCTCTAATAACAAAGCAGGGTATGTAATCCGTCGTATTTTACGCCGCGCGGTAAGGTATCAATATCAGTATTTGGATTTAAAAGAACCTTTTCTTAATACATTGGTGCCACTTTTGGCAGAACAATTCAAGGGGGTGTTTGATGAGCTGTGGAATCAAAGGGATTTTGTACAGAAGGTTGTGTTGGAAGAAGAAATTTCGTTTTTAAAGACGTTACATAGTGGATTGTACTTATTTGATGCATTTTTAATTGATCCAGTGAGGCTTTTTCCCAATAGTAATAATGATGAAGACGCGAAGCTTTTAGAAAAAGGTGTAATATCTGGCGATTTTGCATTCTTACTGAACGATACTTTTGGATTCCCAATTGATTTAACGCAGTTAATGGCACGTGAAAAAGGATTTTCTGTAGACATGGAAGCATTTAATAAAGCTCTCCAAGAACAAAAAATACGTTCTCGCGCCGCAACAGCCATTGATACAGGCGATTGGGTGGTTCTCAGAGATGAAGACACCACCGAGTTCACCGGCTATGATGAAACAGAAACTATAACCCATGTGGTTAAATATCGAAAGGTTACAGCTAAGGGGAAGGAGCAATACCAGATCGTACTGGATAAAACACCATTCTATGCTGAAAGTGGTGGCCAGGTAGGTGATACGGGAGAACTTGTTTTTACGGATGGAGAGGTAATCAATGTAACCGATACCAAAAAGGAAAACGCGCTGATCGTGCATTTTGTAGATAAGCTGCCATCGGAAGAAGCTATTGAGGATGCGCTGACTGCCATTGTCGACCCTGCACGCCGAGCAAATATCATGAGCAATCACTCGGCTACGCACTTGCTGCATGCTGCATTAAAGCAGGTGTTAGGAAGTCATGTAAATCAAAAGGGTTCATTAGTAAATGATGAATATTTGCGGTTCGACTTTTCGCACTTTGCCAAAGTAACGGATGTGGAACTTGCTCAGATAGAAGCTATAGTGAATCAGAAGGTCCGCGAGAATATCCCGTTAAAAGAAGAACGTAATGTTGCTTACCAGGTAGCCATACAAAGCGGCGTAACGGCTTTATTTGGCGAAAAATATGGCGAATACGTGCGTGTGATCACTTTTGATGATAGCTTCTCTAAAGAGCTTTGCGGTGGAACGCATGTAAAGGCAACCGGCAATATCGGTTATTTTAAAATTATAGCGGAAAGCGCCGTGGCTGCGGGTGTTCGTCGTATTGAGGCTATTACCGGTATCGGCGCTGAAAATTATATCAATCAGCAAAGCATGCTCATTGATCAGTTGAAAGAATTGCTGAAAAATCCAAAAGATATCGGCAAAAGCATCGAGAGCCTGTTGGATGAAAATAACAAACTGAAGAAAGAGATCGAAAAATCGGTGCTGGAGAAATCAGCCGGATTAAAAAATGAGCTGGCTAAAAAAGCTCAGAATATTAAAGGCGTCAACTTTATCGCTGAAAAAGTTGCTTTGCCTAACGCTGATGCGGTAAAAAACCTGGCTTATCAGTTGAAAGATATTGTAAGCGACCTTTTCCTTGTTCTAGCTTCCGATTTTGAAGGTAAACCAAATATTACCGTCATGATCTCCGAAAACCTGGTGAAGGATAAAGGATTCAACGCGGGCAACATCGTTCGCGAATTGGCTAAAGAAATACAGGGCGGTGGAGGCGGTCAGCCATTCTTCGCTACCGCTGGTGGTAAAGATGTTAGTGGCTTAGATAAAGTGTTGGAGAAGGCTAAAAGCTTCATATAACATAGGATGCAATTCCCTCCTTGGGGAGGGGTGCGGCCGCTTGTGTGAAAAGGCAGGGAGGGGTTCTACGCCACCAAGGTTATAAAACCCCTTCCTACACCTTCCCCGAGGAAGGAATTGCACATGTCCGCGCTTCTTTTAAGAGTTAAGCCTTTAGTGCAAATGTAATTGGCAGGGTATACTGCACACGTACTTTATGCCCGTTTTGCACTCCGGGTTTCCATTTTGGCGATAGTTTCATTACCCTTAAAGCTTCGTTTCCGCAGCCAGAGCCCGGCTCTTTTAAAACTTTTATATTGCTGAGCGAGCCGTCTTTCTCTACTATAAAAGAGACAAATACCTTGCCTTCTACCTTTTTCTCTTTAGCTACCGCGGGATACTTAATATTCTGCCCCAGGAATTTATAGAATTTATCAATCCCTCCCTGAAACTCAGGTGCTTGTTCTACTTCTGTAAATATTCTGGTATCCTTTTGTTGCGGCGGTATTACTGTTTCTGATAAATTATTGGTTTTATTTGATGTCGTGTTGTTAACCGTCGCCGAAGACAGAATCAACATCAATACAAACAAAGGCAACGAAAGTAAATATTTTAACAGGGCGCTTTTTTGCGATTTATTTTTTTGGATCATCATAATGCGTTGTTTTAATAATTTTTGATTAAAAAATGGGTTAACTAAATTATTTATAGGTGTTTCAAACGTTTGACTAAATAAAAGCATGGCGTATTCCTTTTTACTGCCCGAAAGCTTTAGTGCGCCCTCATCAGCAATAAATTCATGTACATTTTTTAGTTCTCTCCTGAACAAATACACGATCGGGTTAAACCAATTGAAAATGATCACGATTTCCATCAATAAGATATCCGCAGAATGCCATTGCTCTGCATGGATGCTTTCATGTTCGTAGATAAGATGTGTAGATGAATGGTTTTCATTCAGATATATTCTTTTAAAAAACGAGTAGGATGAATGGTTGTCCGAATTAAAGATGATCTTTTTAATTGCTAGTAACCTTATAAGCAGGTGTAAAGCAAAGACAACTATCCCTGAAACATATATCCACGAGGCAAGTTGAAAAAAAGTAAAATGAGATGAATCGCCTTGCTGATACGCAAAGACATTAATTGGTTTGGCTATAACTGAATATTTTATTTGCTCTGTAACAGTAAATTGCTCCAGCCAGCTTGTATGAATAAGGGGAAGAAGGAATGACAAGAGCAGTGAGGCTAACAAATAAACTCTGTTCAACTGGAAAAAGGTCTCCTTTTTGAGTAATAAAGCATATAATCCCCAAAATGCGCTAAGAAATAGATTTGCCAGTATGATATATTGAAGGGTTGCCATAAGTCGAAAAGTTTATAATTAACTTTTTAGTTAAACTGAGGTAAGAAGTATAAATGATAATAGCAACTAAGAATTTAGTTTAAAAAGAATTATTGTTTTAACTGGTTGATTTTGTGTGTAATAGTTATGGAATCAATAGGTAAATTATAAGTCAATGCTTACAAAGTGACATTTGAGTACACAAGATAAGCTTTATTACATATGTATTTTATAGTTTTAACTATATTTGGCGCTTGCCGTTAAATTTGGCGTTAAAATATTGATCAAGAAACTCTATCGGGGAAGATGAAAGACAAATATGAGCTGGTGGTAGGTTTGGAAG
>JAFAKI010000189.1 GCA_019235595.1 Mucilaginibacter sp.
ACAGAAGCCTGTGATTTATTAAGGCTGACCTTTGTGCTATCCGCCGTTTGCGAAAAAGCTTTTCTTATCGTAAATAAAGTCAGGACGACTATTATAGGGGTGCTAAGTTTCAAATCCTCAGTTTTTCGTAGATAATTAGAAGCTAAATATCTGTAGAGAATCTGAAACAAAGATGAAATTCAGTTACTTTTTTTCAGATTTAACTTTTTGGTAACAAATAATAGCCGGGCATTAAACCCGGCTATTTCCCCCAATTAATTATTTAAAAGGCATACTATCATTGCTGATGGTATAAATGGATAACAATAATGGCGCAAAAAAGTTTAACTAAAACGACGGGAAACTTGCTAATTTTTTTGGTTTAAGCAGAAAATAGACTGAAGCACAGGGTCGGGCGCAGAGTTGACTCACCCGGTCATTGCTGCGCTCGACCACCCTCTCTTCCGCAAGCGGTAAAGAGGGTTTTGTTTTAAGACCCCTTCTTTGCGAAGCAGAGATGGGGCAGGGGGTGATGATCTGCGCCAGATTGAGGAGCTGCAAAAATCACTATTGAAGGCGCACGTTGTCCGCAGCATTTACAACAAAGGGTTGGAAAGTAATACATTAAAAATATCGAACACCGAATTTCGAATATTGAATGATGAAGTAAAAAGACTTCGATATTCAGCATTCGAAATTCATTATTGGATATTCAACTTAAAAATATCGAACACCGAATTTCGAATATAGAATGATGAAGTAAAAAGACTTCGATATTCAGCATTCGAAATTCATTATCCGATATTAAACTTTAATATTTCATTTCTTACTTAATGACATTGATTATCAATCCACCTTCACAAACTTCCCGTTTTCATCAAAAATCAGATCCTTGCCTTTTATTTCTGCTTCAAAAAAGTGTTTACCATTGGCGTCTGTCACCTTCCCTGCTTCCTTTATTTTGGCCCCGTTGTAATGATCTTTCACATAAGGCGCCACATTTGCCGGTAACTGGCTTATTGCAATGGCATGCACTTCCTCTACAAATGCACCCGCAGGAGTGAATTGTACTGAAGTATCTTCACCCGATTTTCCGCCCCAGTTGGCCTCGTAATTCCCCTTTTCTTTTTCCCAGCTCACTTTTGTGGCTTTGGGATATTTTTTTAGCAATGCTTCCTTTACTACCGCCGGAACTTCTTTTGATTTAATGTCTTGCGCTTGTGCACCGATGACGAAAACTGCCATAAAGGGCACAATAAATAGTACTTTTTTCATAATATATTTGCGTTTGATTTCCCCAATTATAAGCCCACAATCTGGAATAATACAGGATATTGTTTGGATAAATACTGAAGATTAGAAGATAATGTGTTTACGCACACGTTGACTGTATTGGCACGATAACATTTATCTGTTGAAATATTAGGGCATAAAAAAAGAGAAAGTTTGGGGCTTTCTCTCTTCTTCTCAATAATTAACTGAACTCATAATTAAATCATAAAGAACGAGGTTTTTGTTTTAGATTGATAATTAAGAATCAAGACAAATATAAAATCTATCGGAGAATTAGACTAATATTTTTTTATTTTTTTCTGACTATTTTTTTAACATTCATATTAAAATATGCCATTTTCTACAAAAAGTGTTAATAACTTTTATTTTGGCTGCTATTTGGCACCAAATAGCGACTTAATAACATCACAAAAAAAATTTAGTTAATATTTTTTTAACAAAAAAATGAAATTGGTAAAATTTTCATAAAATAATGCCATTATTTTATGAAAATGATACCTCAAGTGATTTAGCCAAACAAATTACTGCTTAAATAACGGTCGCCGCGGTCGCATACTATAAATACAATAACGCCCTCTTTTAGCTCCTGTGCCAGTCTTATGCTTGCTGCGGCTGCCCCTCCGCTGCTCATTCCCGCGGATATGCCTTCAACCCTGGCCAGCTTGCGGGTTACGTCAGTTGCCTCCGCTTCAGAAACGTCCATCACACGGTCAACCCTTGCGGGCTCAAATATTTTGGGCAGATAAGCCTCGGGCCAACGCCTGATGCCGGGTATGGATGATCCCTCTGTCGGTTGGCAACCCACAATCTGTATATTGCTGCTTTGTTCCTTTAAGTATCTGGAGCAACCCATTATGGTGCCGGTAGTGCCCATTGCACTCACAAAGTGTGTAATTTTTCCTTCAGTATCGCGCCAGATTTCCGGTCCTGTGGTTTTAACGTGCGCCTTATAATTATCCGGATTGGCAAACTGGTTCAGTATAAAGTATTCGCCGGTTGCGGCTTTTTCTTCGGCATAATCACGGCAGGCTTCTATGCCATCCAGCAAAGTCACTTTTGCACCGAAAGCTTCCATGGCCAGTGTGCGCTCTTTGGTTGAGCTCGATGGCAATGCCAGCTCCATCTCCAAACCATATAAACACGCTATCATAGCCAGGGCAATACCGGTGTTTCCGCTGGTGGCTTCAATCAGTTTCGTGCCAGGCTTGATGTCGCCCCGCTCAATCGCGCTGCGGATCATATTCAGTGCTGCGCGATCTTTCACGCTCCCGCCCGGGTTATTACCCTCCAGCTTGGCATAAATAGTTACATTCGGGTTGGGATTGAGTTTCTTTAGTTCTACGAGGGGCGTATTGCCTATCAGATCAATTATAGTGGACATTATTTTTGTTTGGTTGTATTGGGTTGATTGAGTTAGACTAAGTTGGATTGAGTTAGATTAAGTTGGATTGAGTTGATTGAGGTAATCCATTCAACTTAATCAGCCACTTAACCTAATCAACCACTTAACTAACCTAATCCTTTATTTTCTCTTTAAGCAGACTTACTTCTTGTGTATGATATACCTTTGAGTACGCCGGTACCGATTTGGTGAGCCATACATTACCGCCAATAATACTACCCTCGCCTATCACTGTTCGTCCGCCAAGTATGGTTGCACCGGCGTATATCACCACATCGTCTTCAACAGTTGGGTGCCTTTTGACGTTAGCAGGGGTCTTGCTTACGCTCAGCGCCCCCAAGGTAACACCCTGAAAAAGCTTTACATGACAGCCTATAATACAGGTTTCGCCAATAACTACCCCCGTGCCGTGGTCGATATGGAAAAACTCACCTATTTGTGCGGCGGGGTGAATGTCAATACCGGTTTTTGAGTGGGCATACTCCGTTAATATGCGCGGTATTAACGGGACACCTAACTGATACAGCGAGTGCGCAAGGCGATAGAAGGAAATAGCATAAAAACCCGGGTAAGTTCTGATCACTTCAAATTCACTTTTTGCGGCAGGGTCGCTATCAAAAGTCGCCTGGATATCATTATTCAATATACGGTACAGTTCGGGCAAGCCGTTAAAAAACTCTATCGACAGTTGCTCGTTCTTTTCATCGAGTGTGCCCCGCGTTGCATTCAGAATATCATAAAGCATATGCTCTAACTTCTTGAACTCAGATTCCAGCTGATGCACATAGGTATATAACCGACTGGATTGCTCGGGATATAGCAAACGGATAACCTGCAGTGCCCATTCGGCTATCTCCTTATTGGATGGTACCGCCCCGGTAAGCTGCTGTTTATCTAATATATGCTGATAAAATGATTTATCTATCGTCATTTTCTCTACTCTCTTAATTTCAAAGGTATCGTCGCTCCGCGAAACAATTTTAATCAAAAACCGGCTCAGCCTGGTCGCCTAAATGTCAAAAACACAAGTTGATGCAAGCATATTTTCATCACCTGTAACGGGGTTAATAAGGTTATCCCGGCCGGAATTTCAAAATTAAAATTGTTCTCTTAGGAACGTATGGTTGAGCCATAAAGTTACGCATTAACTTTAATAACCTGTATATTCTACCTATTTAATAGTTAAAATGGGTGTTTTCATGGCGGTGAGGATTCGGGTTTTACTTGAGCGAATGAACGCTTGACTTACCATTATATAAAGAAAGATGATTTGAGGAATTAATATCGAATAATGAATTTCTAATGCTGAATATCGAAGTTTGTACTTTATCATTCGATATTGGATATTCGGTGTTCGATATTTTTGGGCTTGTTCCGCTTTCGCCTATCCTGGTTAAAGGTTCGCTTATTCTAATTAATCATTTATAAAAAACTCTGCTGACATAAGGCTGTCACTCGCATGTATTTACTTTGAATTGTAAATCAAAACAAAACACCATGACAACCATCGAATCATTATTAAAAGAAATGCACCAGGAAGCTGAAACCACCCGCAAAATGCTGGCCCGCATTCCGGACGACAAATACGACTGGCAGCCTCACGAAAAGAGCATGACTGTACGCCGCTTGGCCACGCACATTGCCGATATACCATCGTGGGTAGAAATCGCGATCGACGAGGACGAGCTTAACTTTGCAACCAGCACCCATAAAGAGCCGGTTATCAATAATACCGCCGAGCTTCTGGAGTTTTTGGAAGAAAGCGTAAGAAAAGGTGGCGAGGCACTAAGCAAAGCAAATGACGAATTACTAAAAAAAGGATGAACACTAAGCAATGGCGACCAAGTGATTAGCGTAAGACCCAAAAGCGAAGTGATACGTATGGCCTAT
>JAFAKI010000303.1 GCA_019235595.1 Mucilaginibacter sp.
AAAGCCTGTCTGCAAAAGCGGACAGGCTTTCTTTTTTTCTGAACCATCTGAAAGTCACCGCAAAGTAAAGACAGCGTCATCGTTTAATCAAATGATTAACTTTTGTAACAATACTCGTGAAATTGGGTGTAGTTTTGCCAAAGATTGTTAAACAGCCGGTTTCAGGCACGACAATTGGACAAAACAGGTCATGAAAGAAATAAACGATAGGGCAAGACTGCTAAAAACACATCTGCTTGAGTGGGTGCTCATCAAGGGGCCCGAATTGTTTGTTGCCATCTACGGAAAATAATTTATTTCTTACCTTTGGCTTCTCTCTATGAAGCTCGACGAATTTTACCATCAATTTCACGTTTGGCTGGTTAGCAATGGCCAAAGCTACGTTTTCGGATTAATCATCCTTTTTATTGGGTTCTGGGTTATTAAGCTAATTAAAACGCGTCTCAGAGCCAGGCTGGCCCGCCATGAAGTGGATTCGGCTTTGCGGCCATTTTTTGTCAGCCTTACGATCACTTCCTTATATATTGTTCTGATATATGTGGTATTTAAAATTATCGGCTTTGAGTTGACTGTGCTCAGCACGGTTTTCGGTGCGTTAACTGTTGCAGCAGGTTTGGCACTTTCAGGCACTTTTCAAAACTTTGCCGGTGGAATATTAATACTGTTGCTAAAGCCATTTGAGCTTCATGATGATATTGTAGCGCAGGGCCAGGAAGGTGTAGTTACTTCTATCCAGCTTTTTTATACCGTCGTATTGACCTATGACAACCGCACCGTGATCATACCCAATGGTAAGTTATTTAACGAGGTGATCGTCAACGTTAACCGAGAAGGCAAACGCCGTGTTGATTTCGAGCTGAAGCTCGGTTATGTTGTGGAAGTAGAACAGGTAAAAGGAATCATCAATGCGGCTATTAAAGATATGTCGGGCGTATTGAGTAAACCGGCGCCCGTTGTTGGCGTGATTGCATTGGAATTGGACGGTATACGCTTCACAGTGAGAGTTTGGGTAAATACCAAAGATTATCTGACCACCAAAATAAAACTGCAGGAAAAGATTATTAAAGATCTGCGAGAGGCGGATGTGAAGTTGCCTACGCATCATTTGTTGCCGGGAACGTGATTGTGACCCTTGGCCATTTTTAAATCGCCCCTTTTTAAAAGCTGCTTTGTGTACGTTTTTAACTTGCATAGTTTGACCCGTAGGGTCTACCGCTTTGTAGAAATTAAAGGAGCGATAGTTTTTACCTCGTAGAGGTTACCCTTATCAACCATGCAAGCGTTGGATGTCGGTTAAGGATTGCCCTTACAGGGCAAGATTATTTTTTTGTTTTTTCCTACAAAGCGATAGACCCTACGGGTCATCAACTCGCAAAGCACGTCTAAGATTTAAATTCTCTGCTTCGCCTTCAATTCCAGATACTTGTTAATGGTATTAATGGTCAGGTCCTGGGGTTTGGTTAAAATGGATTGGATACCGTGTTTAGTTAGCTCTTTTACGATGAGTTTTTTATCGTAAGCAAACTTTTCGGCGATGGTTTTGATGTAGATTTCCTCTACGTTATTTGCTTCTTTTTCGCTTAGTTTTTCCAGTTCTGTATTTTCAAAGAATACTACGAGTAGCAGGTGGAATTTATTGATCCGTTTCAGGAAAGGAAGTTGCCGCTCCATCGACGACATGCTCTCGAAATTGGTAAAGAAAACAACCAGGCTGCGTTGTTTTAAAACGTTTCGGATAGTGCTGTACAGCACTTCCATATTGGTTTCCAGGTAGCGGGTTTTTTCTTTATACAGTACTTCGAGTATCCGATTGATCTGTACCGCGCGCCTATCTGAAGGCACTACCGAGCCCAGTTTTTCGGCTATAGTGATCAGCCCGGCTTTGTCTTCTTTCAGTAATGCTACGTTAGATAATACCAAACTGGCGTTAATGGCATAATCCAGCAGACTCAAACCTTCGAAAGGCATTTTCATCGCCCGGGACTTATCGATCACACAATATACATGCTGCGATTTCTCGTCGGTGTATACATTGGTCATCAGGTCGCCGCGGCGGGCGGTTGCTTTCCAGTTGATGGTACGGTAATCATCGCCAGCTACATAGTTTTTTACCTGTTCAAATTCCAGACTATGGCCCAGCCGCCTGATCTTTTTTACACCAATCTCGGTCAAGCGGTTCGAGATCGCCATTAGCTCATACTTGCGCATTTGCAGGAATGACGGATAAACAGGTAAGGTTTCTGCTTGGGCAATCGTGTATCTTCTTCTGATGAGGCCCAAGGGAGAACTCACATAAACCCTTATATCACCAAATTCATATTCCCCGCGCTTGGTTGGGCGCAGGAGATAATTGATCAGTTTATTCTGGAAAGGTTTCAGACTGGTTTTAAACCATAGGTCCCTTTTCTGGAATTGGAATGGTATTTCGTCAATAATTCCAACCGAAACATTGAACGGATAAGCGTTTTCAATATAAATACCCAGTTCGTTCTCGTCGCCGTTACTTAGCCGTTCAGGTGCATGCCGTCTGGCAAATACGCCCGTTGAAGTACGGTACAGCATCAACACATCGGCTAAAAAAAGCAGCACCAAAACCCAGAAAGCTAGTTCGGGGATTGAACCAAACCAGGGAAAAAAGAATGACAATACAAACAATACCACGCAAAGCCCAAGCCCTGTGAAAAGCCGGTTGGTTAAGAAAAGATCTTTATAAAACAGCCTGAAAAACTTTTTCACTTTTCTTAGCGCGGAACTTCAATTTTCTGAATAATCTGTTTAATAATATCATCCGGACTAACGCCTTCCATTTCCTTGTCAGGTGTCAGCATAATACGGTGCCTTAATACGGCAGGGGCTACCCAAACAACATCGTCAGGCGTCACAAAATCACGCCCTTTGATGGCTGCTAATGCTTTCGCTGCATTTACTACAGCTAATGAAGCCCTCGGCGAGCCACCTAAATAAAGCGATTTATTATTGCGTGTTTCATGAATCACTTTAGCTACAAACTCCAATATCTTAGGTTCTACATGAAAGCCTCTTACCTGGTTGCGAAGCGATATAATATCCTCTTTTGATAGGATCGGCTTCACTTCGGCTAACTGGTCATTGGTTTTATGCTGATGTTGCTGGGTAACGATCCGTATTTCTTCTTCCAGCGAAGGATATTTGATCTCGATCTTAAACAGGAAACGGTCAAGCTGCGCTTCCGGCAGGCGGTAAGTGCCCTCCTGTTCAACCGGGTTTTGAGTAGCCAGTACGATAAAAGGTTCCTGCATTTTATAATTATGCCCGTCAATAGTTACCTGGCGCTCTTCCATCACCTCAAACAAAGCTGATTGGGTTTTTGCCGGTGCGCGGTTGATTTCGTCGATCAGGATAATATTTCCGAATATCGGGCCTTGTTTAAACTCGAAATCGATTGTTTTTGGATTGAACACCGATGTGCCCAGTACATCCGACGGCATCAGGTCGGGGGTGAATTGTATGCGCGAATATTGTGCGTCGATGGCCTTTGCAATCAGCTTAGCCGTTAGCGTTTTCGCCACGCCGGGAACGCCTTCTATCAAAACGTGCCCGTCTGCCAGTATGCCGGCTATCAGCAGGTCGATACTGTCTTGCTGACCAACGATGATAGTACCAAGTGTAGCTTTTATCTGGTTTACCGCGGCATTTAGTTTGCCCAGGTCGGTCCGCTGTTCAAAAATTCCTTCTTCCATGTCTATCTGGATTTTTTATAAAATTGTTCGATCAATTGGTTTAGTCTGATTAATTCGTGATCACCCACTTCGTGCTGTACGAGTATGTATTTGATGTGGCTGATCAACTCTTGTGCAAATGAAAGTTCAACGCCTGTTTTTTGCGACAATCGCTCTATAAATTCTGCATCAAGCGGGTTGGTTTTTAAATAATATTCTGTCCGCAGATGCTCATAGAAGAAAACGATTATCTTTTGGGCGATATTCATATTGTTACGCTGTTCGTAGTATACCTGTCCCACCACATTGGCAAATTCAACCGTCGAATTCTTAAGCGGCTCGATGATCGGGATAATGCGCTGGCGGCGTTTCATTTCATACAGAACGAATATTATCATTCCGAAAAGGCACAGATAATAGGCCCATCTCAAAGCAGGATTATTAAAAAATACCCTCAGTGGCGAAGTATCTTCAGGTATATCCCCATTCTGATATTCATCCCAATAAATGGCATTACTTTTTGGAAGGTAGGACAACACTTTTGCCGCATAATCATCGCCGCGATTACTTAGTAGCGCATAATTGCTAAATATTAGGGGGTTGGCACATAAATACAAAGTACCCTTTCCGTATTTAAAGGCTAAAAGCGTAGCATGCCCGTTTTCGTTTTTACCAAGCACTACTGCACGAGTGGTATCAAAGCTGACAAAATATTCACCGGTAATATCTTTGTCGAATTCGTAGCTATGATGCTCCTTTAGGTTTTCATTGGTGAAGTTGAGATTTTGCTCCTTCTTTTTAAGCTCGACGCCTGCCGAGAGGTCAAGTGTGTCGGTAAATTTCCCCTGCCAGCTCAACGCCGAGATCAATACTGAATTGCCCTTCTCAATATAAGCAACCATTTCCTTGAAGTCATACTTGCTTATGTTGACCGACTTTGATACGATCAGGTAATTGCTGTTGGTATTATCTGACTTATGAAAAAGATCGTACAAATTCTGGTTGGTGTTCGTTACAGTTGCACCCGGGAAAAAATGCGACAGCTCATTATGCAAGATATAGGTACCATAGGGTATTTTGTCGTGGTAATTCAAAGTAGCTTGCCAGTTAATAGGCGATGGCTTGTTGAACTGCGCCACCAGGTAGATCATCAGCAGGATAGTCGCTATCGATATGTATATCTTAAAATCCCTCATGCCACCTGCTTGTTAAAATCCTTGAAAGACGAATCTATTGTTTTAAATGCCTGCTGATCAATCAGCAATTCACCATACCAAACGTATTCAAACTGTAAGGTCAGCATCCTGAAAGCTTCCTGTTGCTGCTGGTTTTTAAGTTCACTGATATAGACGCCATTGGTCTTATCTATTTGCCAGTCTATCAACCCGGCATCGGTTAAATGTTTCAGGCATTTTAGATACAGTAACCGAACCGCAAAGCGATAGTTGCCTTTTGCAATGGCGCCTTCTATCTCGCCATCAAAATTGATGGTATTGATGTCTTCAAAAAATTCGGAATAAGGTATCGGGGCGCCGGTGGCCTTTTTTCTGAATATTCCCAGTATGTTGATACCCTGTGCTTTGAATATGAAAAATATCAATGCACCCACCCCAAGTGCAAGCAGGAGTATCTTGAATATCCGCCAAAAAATATCCCAGAAAGTAGGTAAGCCTTTTGCAGGCTTTGAACTGAACAGGCTGTCCAGCCAGTGCCAGAACCAGCGCCAGAAGCGTGTCCACCCTGAGATATCAGCAGTAGCTTCTTTGTATTGAAACTCCGGTTTTTTGCGATAGGTATTTAGGACCGACTGATCGAAATGCCGAACATCCACAGCAGAAGCACTGTCGACCTTTAATACAGCTTTTTCATGCTTTGCCGCGTGCGCTTTTTTTTCAGCGCCGAAGCCAGCATTTATGCCCAGGATAAATAATATCAGGTATAAATAAAACCGCATTTTAGTACTCTTCCTGCGTGGTGTCTGTATGGCTTTGTCCGGCTCCGAATTGGTTGATGCGTTCCATCAGGCCTGTGCCTTCTTTGCTCTCGGTAAGATTGAAGTAGCATAAACAGGTAGCTACTACCGACAGTATCTGGAAAACATAAGAAAACTGCTTCAAAATGGTAGTGACGATTACCCCGGTAACAGATGTAGAGGTGCCCCTGGTAATGTGCAGAAAAATATTTCCTGCAGTAAATATGGCCGATGGTAGCACCAAAATAGCACTTACAGCAGAAAGAATAATGGATACTACGACCATCACGCCAAATGTTAACCACCAGTTGTCCTTTATCAATTTAAAGCTTTGATTGAAAGCATAATTAAAACTGGCATTTTCAATCACAATGATAGGGAACACCAAAGCCATTATCGGATACAGGTATACTCCCGGAATTAAACAAAAGAAGCAACCCAGTATGACTAATATGGTAACCACAAAAGCGCTGCCCGCTACTCTGAAAAAGTAGAATTTAAAATATCCCCACATTTCTTCAGTATCGGGTACCTGGTTGCCTTTTTGCCTGTATAATGCCATGAAGGACAATGTCATGAGCGTAATTGACAGGTATTCAAGCAGCAGGAAAAATAGATTCAGAAAGTAAGCGGTGGTAAAAACAGAAAAGGGACTTGTTGGAGCATCAAAACTATTGGAATTAAAGTTGTTGATCCTGTTTAATGTTTGAATTTGGGTAATGATTTCTGACGCGCCTGAAGCGAGTAAAAAGAAGCCGCAAAAAATGAAAAAATATTTTAGCAGCGGCTTGAAATTTTGCTTGACAAAGCCAAATGTATCACTGATAATTTCCCCGAAGTCGCGGGGCTTCGCAAGTTCAACCTTCGAATCCATGTGAGTTTAGGTTTTTATATAGTTTGTTAGGGTAAATAATTACATACCAGATCATGAAACAAAATGACGACGCCAATATAGTAATACTAAGCCATACCGGCATTTCGGTATGACGCGTCACAAAGCTTTCAAAAAAATCAGCGATAATAAATAGGGGCACCAGGCCCAGCACTATTTTAATACCGTCTTTCGCTCCCTTTTTTATTGAAGCTAAACGGGTATAAGTTTTCGGAAACAAAAAGCTATTACCCAAAACCAGGCCCGCCGCGCCGGCGATAATAAGCGACGATATTTCTATGGTACCATGTATCCAGATAACAAGGATAGACTGTGCGCCCAGACCTTTGCTAAAGAAATAGTATTCGAAAGAGCCTAACATCAGCCCGTTTTGAAGCATGAAGTATACTGAACCCACAGAAAATAGGAGTCCGCTTACAAACATCACAAAGGACACGAAAATATTGTTCGTCCCGATGTAGAAGAACATCAGGAATTCGTTATGGTCTTTGTATACACCGAAGGGGTCGCCTTTGGCAATGTTTTCATTAGTCATATCCACATATTCCGGGCCCAGGATCAGCCTTAAAAAATTAGGGTCGTACTTGGCCGACAGGATACCCATCAGGCAAAAGATCACGAAGAAAATAAAGGAATAGAGTAATTGCCTTTGATAAGTTTTGAATAGCAGCGGCAGCTCATATTTCCAGTAAGTGATAAACCGGTTGCTTTTTTCGGATTTGTTTTTGTAGATGGATTGGTGCAGTTGAGAGGCTAAACCGTTTAAATAAGTGGTAGTTTTTGACTTGGGGTAAAACGTTTTGGCATAGGCCAGGTCGTCCGTTATCTTAATAAAACGTTCGGCAATTTCATCGGGGTCGGTAGTGGCCGATTGCTCAAACTGGCTCCACTTCTCGGCATTCTGTTTTACGAATAAAGGCTCACGCATTAATTGCTTCCGGTAATATCGGCTTAAATTACTTACAATAATTCTATCTTTCAACTAAAAAAGTATATTAGTGACAGAATATTTTTTACATGGAGACAATTAAGATAACCACCTCGCAAAATATAGATATTGACTATGAGGTTGCTGGATTGGGGGAACGGATACTGGCGCGATTGATAGATCTGGCTATATTTTTCCTGATATATATACTGGGAGCATTCATGGCCAGTTTAACTAACTGGTTCACCCATGGAGATTTAGGTATCATTATCGTCATTATCGTTTATGCCGTGCTTTTTGTTTTCTACGACCTGATCTTCGAGATTTTTATGAATGGACAAAGTATTGGCAAGCGCATCATGAAGATAAAAGTCATCAGCCTGGATGGCGGGCAGCCGCGCGTGGGGCAATACTTTATGCGATGGCTGTTCAGGATAGTTGATTTTTTGATAACATTTAATCTCGGAGCATTGATAACCGCCGCGGTGAGCGACAAAACCCAGCGCATAGGCGACATCGTTGCCGGAACCATCCTGATACGCACTACGCCGCGCACCAAGATCAACAACATCGTTTTTATGCCTACTTATGATGGATATCAGCCCGTGTTTAAAGAGGCCGGGCAGTTAAGTGATAAGGATGTTGAACTAATCCACGAGATCATAAATGCCTATATGAAAACCGGGAACAACGTTGTGGTTTATAACATGGCCCTGCGAGTAAAAGAGCACCTGAACATCACCCCGCCAAACGGCATGAACGATATGCTGTTTTTGCAGACGATCATTAAAGATTACAACCACATCAGCGCTCATATGGATATGGATACGCTGTGACGCTTATGCAAGTCGCAGAGTTGACTCACCCGGTCATTGCTTCGCTCGACCACCCTCTCTTCGCTTCGCGTAAAGAGGGATTTTTATTTTTTTGTTTTCTTCTTCACCCTCTTTATGGCCTGCCATAGAGAGGGGCGAACAGCGTAGCGTATTCGGGGTGAGTAAACTCTGCGAGCGATTATTTAGATTATTCTCTTAACCTATGACACTACACTGTGACCTTTGTATAAGCCGTACATCTTAATACAATAACTCACCATAATAATAGTGCCTACTATCATATAGGCTGTTTTCTTAATGATCTCGTTTTTGGTGTCGAGCTTAAAGCGATAATCTAGAATGCCGTAAGCAAAAAATAGCAGCAGCGGTATAGCCGGGGGGTACATCCCGAAACTTTTGTGAAGATCGCCCTGAACTAAAGCAATAACCGAGCGCTGAAAGCCGCACCCAGGACAATCAATACCAGTAAAATATTTAAAAGGGCAAGGAAGCAAATGCTCCTGCAGCCATTGTATAAATAACAACTGACAGCAGGAGCATTGTATAATGAACAGGTTGAACACGTTTTAAACTTGCGATGGAGGTGGCGGCGGAGGCGTATTAAACGGATCTTTATAACCTACTGACGGATCAATGGGACGTAAACCACCAGCTTCTTTGGCTGACGGGCCTAAGTACTGATAATTCCCGAATGCGAGGATCGGATAAAATACCACACCTAACAATAATAAGCCAACTGTAAAGCCCTCACTCTGCCCAAAGCTTTTGCTAAGAAGGTTGGTCATCCATATCGCAAAAAAGATGTTTACACAAGGTACAAGTAATAGGAATATCCACCAAATAGGCTTGCCGATAATTTCCAGCAAAACGATGATGTTGTAAATTGGAATTATTGCAGCCCATCCCGGTTTGCCTGCTTTTTCATAAATCTTCCAGTGCGCAACGATCATTATTACAGAAACGATGATTATTGGAATAATTAAAGCACTGATGAGTGCAACAATTCCTGCAGCCGCACCAGCTGAGTTTGGATCAAAATTGTTCATGTGTTCGAGGTTTTAAGTGTTTTGTTTCCTGCAAATTATGAAAAAAAACCATCCCGTCAAGCGCCGCGATGTTATTATTATATAATCAATAGCGGCATAGTTGTAAGTTTGCATTGATGAAACGCGAACAGATATCCGTATTTGATATTTTTAAGATTGGTATAGGCCCATCCAGCTCACACACCCTCGGACCGTGGCGGGCGGCCCAGCAATTTGTGGAAACGCTTGCAACAGAAGGTGTTTTGCCGATAGTTACAGGTATAAAAATTTTGCTGTATGGCTCGCTGGCCAAGACAGGCAAGGGTCACGGAACGGATATCGCAATATTGTTAGGTTTGAGCGGCGATGACCCGGTTACCTTTGATGTGGGCGCTATCGACGGGAAGATAAAAGATATCGAAACAAGCAATCATCTTTCATTAGGCGGCACGCAGGGTATTGATTTTTTCGTTGCCGATGACCTGATCTTTTTATTTAACGAGAGTCTGCCGTTTCACCCTAACGCGGTTACGTTTCAGGCGTTTTTGGAGACGGGCAAAGCCGTTTCTGAGACCTATTATTCTATAGGTGGCGGTTTTGTGGTGAAGGAGAGCGATCAGAGCCAGGGCAAAGCAGAGGTGGATCTGCCTTTCCCGATTGATGCTGCCGGCGACCTGCTGCACTGGTGTATTAAAACCGGTTTGAAAATATCCGAAGTGGTGATGGAAAATGAACTGGCCTGGCGAGGCGAGGCCGAAACCCGTGCAGGTATCCTCAACATCTTCCGCGTAATGAAGGAATGTATTTACCGAGGATGCCATACCACCGGTTATTTGCCCGGGGGCTTAAGCGTTGCCCGTCGTGCTGCTACGTTGAATCGCCGCTTGCTGGGCGACCGCGAATATCAAAATTATGACGAATGGGTGCAGGCCATCCGTAATACCGGCAATAGTTTCCAGAAAACATTGGATTGGGTAAGCTGCTTTGCGCTGGCCGTGAATGAGGAGAATGCCTCCTTCGGTCGCGTGGTGACGGCGCCTACCAACGGTGCTGCGGGTGTGGTGCCTGCCGTGCTGCAATATTTTATTGTTTTTTGCGATGGCTTTACCGACGAGAAGATCATGCAGTTTATCATGACGGCATCCGAAATTGGCAGCATCTTCAAAAAAGGTGCGACGCTCTCTGCCGCTATGGGCGGTTGCCAGGCCGAAATTGGCGTATCCTCAGCAATGGCTGCTGCTGCGCTGACCGAATGCCTCGGTGGGTCGCAGCGACAGGTGTTAATGGCGGCCGAAATTGCCATGGAGCACCACCTCGGCCTCACCTGCGACCCCATTGCCGGACTGGTACAGGTACCCTGCATCGAGCGCAACACCATGGGTGCGATAAAAGCCATCACCGCCTCGCAGCTTGCCCTGCAAACCAACCCCGACAAAGCCAAAGTAAGCCTCGACGCCGTAGTAAAAACCATGTGGCAAACCGCCCTCGACATGAACTCCAAATACAAGGAAACTTCCGATGGGGGGTTAGCGATAAATATTCCGATTAGTTTGCCGGAGTGCTGATTTTAGGGATTTGTTTAATAATTACGCATGGACGGTTGCTTTCGAAGTACCATTGTGAAAAATGCGCAATTTCTATGCTGAGTTAAACGGGGTGATAACTATAGTTTAATTTTCAATTCTTGAAAAAACTCCAGTAAGTTTAAAGATTTGACCCCGAATTGGTTCGCCACGGAAGGTATCCTGTTGGGTTTGGTTTTATTTTCCTGAGTTATTAAAGTAGCTCTTTCACATATTGCCATTGCAATCAAATATGGGTCTGCCCAAGGAGCAAGTCGGTTCATATTGTTATTCCAATAGCCGGCATCAAATTTGTCCTTTATTAAAGGTATTTGTTGAATTTGGCAGTCGTCTATTCCTGAAAAAAGGTTTTTGTTTTTATTCGCCCAAACTAACAGTTTATCCTTTGGGTCGGTAGTGTTTTTGATTTCCCTATTTACTTCAATATGTGTAAAAATCTGATGATTGTTAATTGCACCAAAAATATTATCCCAAATGGTCGGGAAAAGATTTTTGGGATAACGATCATGTAGCTCTTTGATCGAACTCATGTCAATTATGTAAATAAGGTCTGTGAAAAGGCCCCTTTCTATCGTCATTAGATAAACTTTTGCAAGTACTTGTCTTTTATCCCCGTGATGGTTAGTAATGCAGTGTACGTTAAATCTCCTTTTTTAAATGATTCAATCAAATTATTTAATACTAAACGGCTTGTGCGTTTAACATAAGTTTGCTCCCAGTTTCTTCTTCCAAATGCGCTCTTTTTAACTGCTTCTAACTTCCCTTTAAAAAATTTAAACTGAAGTGAATCAATAACTCCAAGATTTTTCATCTGAATAATTGCAACCAGTTTACTGACTCCGAAAAGGCTTGAAACATCGTTTAATTGCTTCATCGTTTTTATTTGAGAGCCGTTAACTTCTTTTTGTAATTGATCTTCTGGTACTAGCAAAAAAGCAGCAAACTCGTCACAGTATTTTTCTTCAGGTTGATTATCAATATCTTTTTCGATATCAACTGCGCAGATTCCGTCTTGTCTTTTTAGTAAATGACAAAACTCATGGAAGAGGGAAAGCAGCCTAACCTCATTCGAATCGCTTTCATTCAACACCATTACGCACACATCACTAAACACGGAAAAGGCACGAACGCCACTAGACTTTAAAGGGTGTTCTAAAACGGGTATGAAAAATTGTTCTTCTATTAAAGACTTATAATAAGATAGCGCAGTCTCTTCTTTTCTCTCAACAATTTCTTTTAAGATATTGAAGTCGACATTTAACAGTTTTCTAACCTGTTCTGCAAGTTCAATAGCAGAAGTATTAGTATTGATTTGAGGAATGGTCGTCTTTCTTCCAGTGATTTCTTTTAATTCTTCAGCTAAATACAGCGCTTTCCTTTTCGCCAAAAAGACTTCAGGAGAAATCTTTTTATCGCGATTTAATCGATAATCATGAGGTAACTCTGTCGTTTGGGTGGGATCAATCGAATAAAATGCAATTAAGGGTCTTTTATAAATATCAGCTAAATGGACTAAATCTTTTTGAGAAATTTTTTCATTCCCATTTTCGATTTTAAGGTATCGTGCCTTCGATAACTTTAGCTTATCAGCGATTTCATCTTCGCTCATGCCAGATGATTTGCGCATAAAATGCAAAATATCTGGTTGTATAGTATAAACTGGTTGTTCGCTCATTGTTTTCAACAACTAAAATATAGCTTTTTATAATAATTATAATATCATCGCGATTAAAAACTATGACAATCAGGAGGGGTGCTATCACTGTTGAGAGGCAAAATGGCGGACGAAACGTTCAATGAGCACTTGGCAGTCATCCTATTAATTCTTTAAATCAAA
>JAFAKI010000055.1 GCA_019235595.1 Mucilaginibacter sp.
TTGTTAACTATGATATCCAGGCCTCCGAGTTCACTCAGTGCCTTTTGGACAAGATGTTTGCAGAAATCCTCCTGGCGCAGATCGCCGGGAATTGCCACCGCTTTGCGCCCTTCTTTTTTTATCAGGGCTATTACTTCCTGTGCATCCGGCTCTTCTGTAGGGAAATAGTTGATGGCTACATCAGCGCCTTCACGTGCATAAGCAATAGCAGCGGCACGCCCCATTCCAGAATCGCCTCCTGTTATCAGCGCTTTACGACCCATTAACCTGCCTGATCCTTTGTAACTCTTTTCACCGCAATCAGGCACCGGGTCCATTTTGCTTTGCAAGCCGGGCCATGGTTGGGGTTGGCTTTTAAAGGGAGGCTTGGGATAGAGTTCCCTGGGGTTGGAGATTTTCGCATCTCCAGGGCCATCGGAATGACCTGGGACAGCGAATGCGGGAGATATAGCCGCCGCCGCGAGTGTTGTTCCCAATCCAGCAACAATCTGTCTCCGTGTTAATTTGCCTTGATCGTTCATAGGTAGATGTATTAAATTATTTTTAGATTAAATCGTTTCTACCAAATAAATCAACCAAAACAAAATAGGTTTTTGGGGAAAATACCTGTTTTTAGGGTAAAAATACGCCCCCTAATCGATGAGGCTATTTTTTACCGCAAAACGTATCAGTTCGGCCGAATTGCGCACGTTTGCTTTGTTGATCATTGTTTGGCGGTGCCCCTCCACAGTGCGCCGACTGGTAAATAATTTATCAGCTATTTCTTTATTAGTATAACCCTGCGCTATCAATGAAAGTACTTCGGTCTCCCGTTTGGAAAAATCAACCATACAGTCGGTAATGCCAGTTTTGTGATTGGTTAAACTGAGCATTCGTATAGCAAGATCAGAGCAGATGTATTTATTATTATGATGAATATGTGATAAGGCAAATGTCAATTCTTCGCTACTAATGTTCTTTAATAAATAACCGTGTACACCCGAATTGAATGCATCCCATACATAATTCTCATTGTCAAACATTGTGAGCATTACCGTTTTAATCTGCCTGTCATTGATTTGTCTTAGACTTTCTGCCAGCTCAATGCCATTCATTTCAGGCATATTCATATCTGCAAGGACAATATCCGGAGAGGAGCCTTGCTCAATCAGTTGTAACGCTTCTTTTCCGTTTGATGCTTCTGCAATCACTTGGAAGTCACCGCCACCTTCCAAAACGTTCCGAATGCCATTTCTCACGATCTGGTGATCTTCTGCCAATAAAATTTTAATCATTTTCAATCCCTTACCTCTATTTCTAATTAAAAAGCTGGTTTATTGTTTTTACTTCTAATTAAAAATGACGGGGTTATACTTAATTAGTTTAAAAACACGTATTTGTCGCAAAAAATAACCCGTAGTAATTAAAAAACTATGGTTTGCGTGAGTTGTTGGATTCGTTAAGAGGTGGATTGATTTGTTTAATTAATTAAAATGTTATGAGTAAGATAAAAAAACTTTGGAAGGCCCTATCCGGAGCAGTAAGCTGGAATTTAAAAGAGCCAAAAATCACTGACAGGTTTCTAAGGCAATTAAAGAAGGACCAGCAAAAAAATGCTGATAATGCTGATATAAATAAGGAGCTGGTGTAAAGAATCTATTTTAATTTATAATGCAACCATTTACATAATATTAAGTATTGATATCTTTTTCCTGGAAGGTTTAAGAATAAGAAAAACCTTGAAACCGTTGCAAAACAAGTATTTTCCCCATCCATTTACCGTATTTACCTCACAAACCCCGTTCGCTTCTGCCATGTTGTCTTAAGAAAAGAACCGCTTCTGAAAGCTTTACAGAAGGTAATCTCAAAAACGCGACAGCATGAAAATATTCACCTGGCATATTCACGGCAGCTATCTGTATTATCTCTCGCAGGGGAATTACGATATATACATTCCGGTAAAAGAAGAAAGAACGGAAGGTTATTATGGCCGGGGCGAAACGTTTCCATTTGGCGGCAATGTAATCGCAATACCTGCCAGAGAGGTAAAAAAACGTGACTTTGACTGTATTTTATTTCAGACCAATAAGAATTACCTGGCCGACCAGTTTGAGATACTTTCGGATAAACAGAGGCAATTACCCAAAATTTACCTGGAGCACGACCCTCCCCGGCAGCATCCTACCGATACAAAGCATTTAATTAATGACCCGGAAATAATGCTGGTTCACGTAACTCATTTCAATAATTTGATGTGGGATAATAACGGATTACCAACCAGGGTGATAGAACATGGAGTAATGGATCAGGGTAACCTATATGCCGGGACATTGTCGAAAGGCCTGGTAGTAATTAATAATCTGCCCGTACGCGGACGCCTGCTCGGCTTTGACATTTTCCGGCAAGTTAAACGGAAGTTAGCACTTGACCTGGTTGGAT
>JAFAKI010000172.1 GCA_019235595.1 Mucilaginibacter sp.
TACTGTAACCAATGGGATGTGGAAGGTTTGATCGCCACCACATCCATCCATCAAAAAACCCGTGTGGCGCCCGAAAGTATATTGAAGGTGCTGGATGCCTATGAAAAAGTACAACCTAATCTGCTAAAGCATGAGCCGGGTTACCCGACCGCCCAGGCCCTGAGGGTAAAAGTGCGCCATGGCCTTGCAGTGTACGGAATGGAAGGTGTTGGCCAGGGGCATGACTCCGGAGGGTCTAACCTCATAGTGGATGTTTTGAAAAAACAGGATGACCGCCCGGTTTGGTTTGCTGTTTGGGGAGGCACGGGCACATTGGCCCAGGCGCTTTGGAAAATAAAAAATACCCTGCCGGCACAGGAGGCTGAAAAAATTTATAAGAAAGTACGGATATACACCATTTCGGACCAGGATGACAGCGGGCCGTGGATAAGAAAAACCTTCCCTTCCATATTCTTTGTGGTAACCCCGGGTTACAATTATACCAGGGCGACCTGGCTGGGTATGGCGTTCGGCATGCCGGGATCGAACACCGAAGTAGTATCAAACGAATGGCTGGCTAAAAACATACAACAAGGGCATGGGCCGATGGGCGCTGCTTACCCCGACGTGGCATATGGTATGGAAGGAGATACGCCGAGCTTTTTAAGTCTGATCAGTAACGGTTTGAATGATCCAGAGCACCCAAACTATGGCGGCTGGGGCGGGAGATATGAATTGTACCTGCCTCAATTTGAGGACTCCAACACAGGCAGGTTCCACAGGGATAACTGGCCAAAGGATGAACCTGAAACCAGACCTATCTGGACAAACGCCTCCGATTCCTTGATCTCTCCGGTAGATAAAAAAGGATATAATAATAACCAGGCCACCATATGGCGCTGGCGTGTGGAATACCAAAATGACTTTGCCGCGCGCATGCAGTGGACCACCAAGAGTTACAAGGAATGCAACCACCCACCTGTACCCAGGGTAGCTACGGGCGAAAGGATGACCGTAAAATCGGGCCAGCAATTCCATTTGAGTGCAGCGGGTACCACCGACCCGGATGGAGACTCGCTGAGTTACCTCTGGTTCCAGTACCCTGAAGCCGGTACTTACAAAGGCCATGTGAGTTTTGCGCCTTATTCGCCCAACTTATACGATGTGCCGGTAACTGCGCCGGTGGTTGACAGTTCAGTAACTATCCATTTTATTTTGAAAGTTACCGACAAAGGCACGCCGGCATTAACCAGGTACAAAAGGGTTATAGTGACCGTTCTGCCCAAATCGTAGCGATCTCGACTCTCTAATAAACAGGGTCGTCGATTTTATCAACCAAAACATCGCCCATATTACACACTTAACAGGGGTTAAATAGACATTATTACGGGTTGATTTGGACACAAAAGCAAGGTATTTTTGTAAAATGAAACACGTAACCATCATCTATCCGTCACAGCGCAGCGGCCACAGCACTCTGGCTTGTATAACAGCCGCTTTTGAGACCTTTATGGCTGCCAATGGTTATCGCCGTAAAAGCGGCAAAACTGATCTCTTTACTGTTGAGCTGGCTGGAACTACCGCAGCTGAAGAAATATGCAATGGTATGTTTACCATAAAGCCGCAGCGGAATATTTCAGACATAAGCAAAACCGACCTCATCATTATCCCATCTACAAACCCCAACCAACAGCAGCCTTTACCTGGGGATGATGTGCTCATCGAATGGATGACCAGGCAGTATAAGCACGGGGCGGATATTGTGAGCATTTGCTCCGGCGCCTTCCTGCTGGCCTCTTCGGGTTTGCTTGATGGGAAAAGCTGCTCAACCCACTGGGCGCATGCCGACCTTTTCAGGCAACGTTTCCCTAAGGTGAATTTGATGGCCGATAAACTGATCACCGACGAAAATGGTATTTGTACTAATGGTGGCGCTTTTTCTTTTCTGAACCTGATGATCTACCTGGTAGAGAAGTATTACGACCGCGAGACGGCCATTTACTGCTCCAAAAATTTGCAGATTGAGATGGACCGGAATAGCCAGTCGGCGTTTACCATTTTTACCGGGCAGAAACTTCATGGCGATAAAATGGTAGAGGATGCGCAGAAATACATTGAAAGCGCGCTGAACGAGAAAATATCCATAGAAGAGTTATCCGCAAGGTTCGCGATAGGCAGGCGCAATTTCGACAGACGATTTATTAAAGCGACCGGAAATACCCCGCTGGAATATTCGCAGCGGGTGAAGATCGAATTAGCAAAGAAAGAATTGGAGGTGAGCCGCAAAACCGTTAACGAAGTGATGTACGAAGTAGGCTACTCTGACCAGAAGGCTTTCCGCGAAGTTTTCAGGAAGATCACCGGCATGTCGCCGCTGGAGTATCGCAGTAAGTATAATAAGGAGGCTGCGAATTAATAATGCGTTCGTGTTCACGCGATGAACACTTGTAAATATTTATAAATAGCTGATTTTAATTGTTCGTATTTTTGAAACTGGTGGCAAACTGGTGTCTGGGCTTTGGTTGTACCACGCCAGTTACATATTACCCCCATAACGCAACATAAATAAATTAAAATCGTAAATAATTACACTATCTTCGTAAAGTGAAACGCGCAATTGTGATAACATTGACCCTGGTATACCTGGTATCGTGCTTAGGTATGGTGATCAATCGTTTTTATTGCTGCGGTAAGCTAGCCTCGGTTTCACTTGCCATTGGTACCCCGGCAAAGACCAATCCCGATAAGTATAAATGCTGCAAAACCGAAGAGCTTGGCTTCAAGATAAAAGATAATCACGTTGCTTCGGGTGTCCTGCACATGCAACCGATCGCGGCCTTTGATCTGCCTTTGCAGACTTATTATTTTGCTGGTCATCAGGATGTTGAAACGGGTGCTTTACAGTTCCATTCAGGCAATTCGCCTCCAGGGCCCAATGTCGCCATTTACACTTTTAACTGCACTTACAGGATCTGACCTGTCTCCTTTCCCGTCCCGGTTTTCTTTCGGGGCAAGCTGATTGCATTTAATCATCTTCATCATAGTTTAATGCATTAACCGCGTGGTTATGCCATTTATTTATTCAATTATTTAAAATCCATGAAAAAAGTTATGCTGATGGCTGCTGCTATCCTGTTTTCGTCTGCAAGTGTTTTTGCTGCTGATCTGCACAATGGTGTTGCTGCTGCCGACACTGCCAAAAAAGCCAAAACTGCCAAAGTGGTTTATACCTGCCCCATGCATTCAGATGTATTGTCGGATAAACCTGGTAAATGTTCTAAACCGGGCTGCGGGATGACACTGGTAAAAAAGGCCGACGCCAAAAGGCCGGCAGCTAAAATGAAAATGTAAGTTTTATTGCAGGGGCCTCCGGGCTCCTGCTTAACCCGGATTAAGATGATCAATAAACTTATTTCACTTTCGCTCAAAAACCGCTATATCGTACTGCTGGGTGCTGCCGGGTTGTTTGCATGGGGCGTTTTCGCCGTGCAGGACAACCCCATTGATGCGATACCAGATCTTTCCGAAAACCAGGTGATCGTTTTTACCGAATGGCAGGGCCGCAGTCCGCAGATTATTGAGGATCAGGTAACTTATCCTCTGGTGAGCAACCTGCAGGGTATCCCAAAGGTAAAGGCGGTACGGGCTACTTCGATGTTTGGCATGAGCTTCGTTTATGTCGTATTTGACGACAAAGCTGATATTTACTGGGCACGAAGCCGCGTGCTCGAAAGGCTCAATTTTGCGCAGCGTCTGCTGCCAGAAGGGATCACGCCCACCCTTGGCCCCGATGGTACCGGTGTTGGCCACATATTATGGTACACGCTGAATGCCAAAGGCATCGATCTGGGCGAACAGCGTGCATTGCAGGACTGGTACGTAAAACTCGGACTGCAAACCGTGCCCGGTGTGAGCGAAGTTGCTTCCTTTGGCGGGTTTGAAAAACAATACCAGGTCAATATCGACCCGCGCAAGCTTAATTATTATGGTGTCCCGCTGTCACAGGTATTAAAAGCGATCAAAAGCAATAACAACGATGTCGGCGGCAGGAAGTTTGAGATGAACGGCACCGGCTATATCGTGCGTGGGTTGGGTTATATCAAGTCGATCCATGACGTAGAAAATATTCCTATCGGAACGATCAAAACCGTCCCGATCCGTATCAGCGACATTGCGACCGTGCAGATGGGCGGCGACCTTCGCCTGGGCATTTTCGACCAAAATGGAGAGGGCGAGGCCGTGGGTGGTATCGTGGTGATGCGCTACGGCGAAAACGCAGATCAGGTGATCCGTGCCGTGAAGGACAAGATGGCCGATATCCAGAAGGGGCTACCCCAGGGCGTCAAGTTCCATATCGCGTATGACCGCAGCGAGCTGATCGAAAGCGCTATCGGTTCGGTAAAACATACCTTGATCGAGGAGATGATCACTGTGTCAATCATCGTCATCATCTTCCTGTTCAGCATGCGAAGCGCCCTGAGTATCATCATACAGATACCGATAACCATAGCAGCCAGCTTCATCTTGCTTAATGCTTTCGGTATATCGTCCAATATTATGTCGTTAACAGGTATCGCGCTGGCTATTGGCGTCATCGTCGACAACGGTATTGTCATGGTCGAAAACTCGCACCGAAACCTGGCTATGTCACAACAAAAAGAAAAGTCATGACCACGAAAGAACGAATAGAAATTATAGAAAGATCCTGCAAACAGGTTGGGCGCGGCGTTTTTTTCTCGACGCTCATCATCGTAGCCTCCTTTTTGCCGGTATTCCTGCTACAGGGGCAGGAAGGTAAGTTGTTTGGCCCGCTGGCCTGGACCAAAACTTTCATCTTGGGTATCGATGCCATACTGGCCGTTACGTTAGCCCCGGTGCTCATCTCCTTTTTTCTGAAAGGAAAACTGAAAAGCAGCGATCAAAACCCGATGAACCGGACGTTGGAACGCATCTATCACCCCCTGCTAAACTGGTGTATGAAGTGGCGTAAAACCACGCTCGCCATCAATATCATAGCCCTGGCAGTGAGTATCCCTTTGCTGATCAGTCTGGGAAGCGAGTTTATGCCACCGCTGGATGAGGGCAGCATTTTATTTATGCCGGTAACGCTACCCGATGTATCCAACAGCGAAGCCAAACAGTTGCTGCAGGTGCAGGATAAGATCATCAAAAGCGTACCCGAGGTGAAAAATGTTTTGGGCAAAGTAGGCAGGGCCAATACGGCAACTGATAACTCGCCTATAGGTATGGCAGAAACTATTGTGTTGCTGAAACCCAAAGACGAATGGCGCAAGGGCATTACCAAAGAGGGCATTATTAATGAACTGAACGCCAAGCTGCAAATCCCCGGCGTGATCAACGGCTGGACACAGCCTATTATTAACCGCATCAACATGCTCTCAACCGGTATCAGGACCGACGTAGGGCTGAAAGTCTACGGGCAGAATCTGGATACGATCTATGCACTGTCGACCAAAATGAAACAGGCCTTACAGAACATTAATGGTGTAAAGGATCTTTATGTTGACCCGATTACAGGTGGAAAATATCTGGATATACAGGTGAACAAAGATGCGATAGGCCGTTATGGGTTGAGTGTTGACGATGTGAACGAAGTAATTGAGAGCGCTTTGGGAGGGATGAACCTGACGACCACTATTGAAGGCAGGCGGCGTTTCAGTGTAAATCTGCGTTTGGCGCAGGATTTCAGAAGCAACCTTGACGAAATCAAACGCACATTGGTACAAACACCCAATTACGGCCCAATTCCTTTATCTTCTGTTGCCGACATCCAATTAACTGACGGCCCGGCCATGATCCAATCGGAAAATGCGCTGCTGCGCGGTACCGTTCTGTTTAATGTTCGCGACCGTGATCTTGGCAGCACCGTGGAAGAGGCCCAGGATAAGCTTACCAGCCTGGTTAAAACCTTACCAAAAGGCTATTTTGTGGAATGGAGCGGGCAATACGAAAACCTGATAAGGGCAGAACGGACGTTGAAACTAATTCTGCCCATTGTGCTCATTATCATTTTCGCATGCCTTTATTTTGCGTTCCATTCCATTCGCGAGGCGTTCTTCAGTCTCATCAGTATACCCTTCGCATTGATTGGCGGCGCCTACCTGGTTTGGGCCTTTGGCGTGCATTTGTCGGTTGCCGTGGCGGTTGGTTTTATCGCATTGTTTGGTATCGCAGTCGAAACGGGTATCGTGATGGTAATCTACCTGAATGACGCCATGCAGCAATTGGTAGCATTAAAAGGAAATTCTTCTGAAACGATCACCAGGGAAGATCTGCGCGAATGGGTAATGAGCGGCGCTGTAAAAAGATTGAGACCAAAATTGATGACGGTTTGCGTGGCGCTTTTCGGCCTGGTGCCGGTGCTATGGGCAACGGGAACCGGCAGCGACGTCATGCGGCCGATTGTACTACCAATGATCGGCGGGGTGCTCACCTCATCCACCCATATCCTGCTTGTCACGCCTTTGATCTTCCTGATGGTGAAGGAGTATGAGCTGAGAAAATATGGAAAACTGGATGTATTAAAAGTTAAGGACTAGACCATGAAAAGCATTTTCAACAAAACGATCATATTGGGCTGGCTGAGCTTTGGTATTATCCCGATTACGAAAGCACAAGAACGATTAACCATCGACAGCATTTTTGCGCGCATCAAGCAAAACCCGGCATTGCTAAGTTACGATGCGAAGGTTAACGCGCAGGATATTTATGCCACCGGTGCAAAAAACCTGGATGCCCCGAAGATTGGCGCTGGCCAGTATCAAACACCCTATGCGCTCAATCCCAATATGGGAGCTTTTATGATACAGGCAGAACAGACGTTCACTAACCCGGCAAAACTTCGCGCAAAAGAAAAATACATGAAGGGTATGTCGAAGGTTACCGGCGAGGACAGGGCCTATTTGCAGAATCAGTTATTCGCGCAAGCCAAGGTGTATTACAACGACAGGGTGATCCTGGAGAAAAAACTGGGACTGCTGCAAAACACGCAGAATCTGCTCGAATATATGCTGAAAGACGCGAACATCCGGCTGACCTATGGTAAAGAAACGCTAAGTAATATATATAAAGCAAAAGCCGACCTGTATCAGTTGGACAACACCAGGGAACAGTTCAACAACGAAATCAGGCAGAAAAATATCATGCTTAATACCTTAATGAACCGGGATAAGAATGCCGCGTTTGCGGTGGATACCAATATTGCCGTTCATGATTATGAGGCGATGCTAACGGATTCAGCCACGTTAGCCTCAGCCCGCAGCGATATCAGGAGCATAAACCGTAGTATAGAATTACAACAGCTAAGTGCCGATGTAGAAAATAGCAAACGGAAACCGGATTTTGGGATACAGGCGGCACACATGTTCAGCTACGGCGGCTACGCTAACCAGTATACATTGATGGGATCTATCACTATTCCAATCGTACCGTGGTCGTCCAGGGAATATAACGCCAACCTGAAGGGGATTAAATACGAAGTGCAGGAGATGCAACAAAAGAAACTCGACATTTTAAACCAGGCAGAAGGTGAGCTGGCAAGTTTGCGTGCCGATATGGGCAGCAAGAAACGTCAGCTTAAAAATTATAACGCTAATATCATCCCGGCACAGCAAAATGCCTACAAAACGGCTTTACTGGCGTATGAGCAAAACACGGGCAATCTGCCATCTGTGCTGGACGCGATCCGGTCTTTGCAAACCTCGCGCATGGATGAGTTGGACCGGTTACAGGAATTATTGCAATTACAAGTAGCTTACGAAAAGGAAAATGAAAAGTATTAAAATCTTACTGATTGCGGTGCTGATAGGTATGATGCTTTTCAGTGCATGTTCCAATGATCAGCCTAAAACGACAACGGCTGCAAAAAGTACCGTTAAATACACCTGTCCGATGCATCCGCAAATCATTGAGGATCATCCGGGCAGCTGCCCAATATGTGGCATGACGCTGGTAAAAAAATCTGGCGAGGCCAGCGAAGGGGCTGGTATCGATCTGAATACCGTTCTTCAGCCGGTTAATTCCACTGCTATCACTCAGGTGCATGGTATTGTGCCACAGCAAAAAACTGTTCCGGTAACCATCAATGCCGAGGGCTACCTGGACTTTGACACGCGGACGTACAACAATATCGCCGCCCGTTTTTCGGGACGCATCGAAAAACTGTATATAAAATATGCGTTCCAGGAGATTCATATGGGCGAGCGTATTATGGATATTTACAGCCCCCAAATGGTTACGGCCCAGCGGGAACTGCTGTTTCTGCTAAAAACCCCATCGCCGGAAAGCAGCCTGCTGAATGCTGCCAGGCAAAAACTTTTGTTGCTTGGAATGACCGGGTCTCAGTTATCGCAAATAGAACGAACAGGAAAAGTATTTTACAGTTTACCGATCTATAGTTCATATGATGGCCATGTTCATGATATGCCACATAGCCAAATGGGTGATGCAGTTGAAAATGTTTCCGCCGGCTACGCAAATAACCGGTCGCTTTCCATCAAAGAAGGGATGTACGTGGAAAAAGGACAAACGATATTTAATGTCGTTGACCCGCATCGCCTTTGGGCAGTCTTAAAAATCGATCAGGCCAGCGTGACACAGTTGAAACCGGGCCAATCGGTAACGATAAGTTTGCCCGATGCTCCCGAAATTTCGGTGGATGGGAAGGTCGGTTTTATCGAACCCACATTAAGGCAGGGCGATAAAACGGCAACTATCAGGGTGTACCTGCACAATATGGACCACTCACTAAAGGTAAACAGTATCGTGAAGGCGACTATTCAAACAGGTAATATCAATGGTCTATGGATACCACGTGCCGCCGTTATTGATCTTGGAACGAGAAAAATTGTCTGGCTAAAACAGGGGAAAGTGTACCAGGCGCATCAAGTGACTGCCGGGGTATCCGATAAAGACAGTATATTGATAGGAAACGGCATAACAGCCGCTGACACAATAGCCTCCGACGCTCAGTACCTATCTGACAGCGAGAGTTTTATTAAAACGAAAGATCATGAATAATAAAAGATATTTTATAGTCATTGCAGTGCTGTTTTCACTATTCGCCTTGAACTCATGCAAGCAAAAAAAGCCGGAGTCTATCAGCCTGCCTCAAAACAAGGCCTATTATACCTGCTCCATGCATCCGCAAGTTCATGAGGACCACCCGGGCAACTGCCCTATTTGCGGGATGAAGCTGATCAAGGCGGAACTGACAGGTGGTAGCGCTGGTTTAGCAATGCACACCATCAAATTGACCGCATCGCAAATCCAATTGGCGGGCATTACTACCGACACGGTACGCATGGCCTATGTAGGCAACGAGAAGGCGCTTACAGGCACAGTTGCTGCGGACGAAAACAGCTCTGCCGAACTGAGTTCGAGAGTAGCGGGGAGGGTACAACAGCTTTTTGTGCGCACAGTTGGCGAACGAATCGTTAAAGGGCAACCTATTTACACCATCTATAGCGAGGATCTGCTGGAGGCAGAAAAAGAGTACCTGCTGGCGCTGCAACAGCAAAAACAATTACATAATCCCGACGTGGATTACGGACAACTGATCGCCTCCGCAAAACAAAAGCTCACATTGTGGGGAATGACCGAGGCGCAGCTTAGGGGCCTGTCTTCGTCGGGCAGAACATCGGCCACGGTAACTATACAGAGCACTGTTGGCGGCACGGTGAGCGACATTGCTGTTCATGAAGGTGATTATGTAACCGAGGGTTTTACGATGCTCAAAACACAAAACCTGGAAAGTCTATGGGTCGAGGCGCAGGTGTACGCTGCAGAGGCACATGATTACCATGTCGGCGATGTTGTAAATGTTACGTTGCCTGACGCTGGGCGGCAGATGAAGGGCAAAATAGCGTTCATGAACCCCGAACTGTCTGATGATTCAAAAGTAGAATTGCTCAGGGTGAGCATTCCAAACGATAAGGGACTAATTCAACCAGGGATGATGGCTTATGTTTCCATCAGTAGCGGCAAACAAGGAGCACTCGCGGTACCAGTATCGTCTATTATCCGGGAACGCGGCATGAACAAGGTATGGGTGAAAAACGCCGACGGCAGCTTTTCGCCCAGGTTCATCCAAACTGCCGCAGGCAACGCTAACTATGTGCCGGTCGTGTCGGGTTTGAGCGCCGGAGATGTTGTTGTCAGCGGAGGCACTTATTTACTCAACAGCGAGGACATATTTAAGAATGGCGAAGACAAGACCAGCATGGCCGGGATGAAGATGTAAAAGGCATTGGTTGTGCCAGGGCGTGTCTTGGCACCCCAATACTATTTTGCACTTTTATCATTTGGTAGTTTGAGAACCCGTCCAGTTTTTTGACTACGCTACACGGTTTCAGCTTCATCCTTTACATTGTATTTGAAATGAATATTTTCATCCTTTTCAAATTCAATACTGATTTTAACGCCCCTGGTACTCACAATCGAAATTGTACCCTCCAATTGCATAGCAAGTCCCCGGATCAACGTCATACCAAGGGATTTATGGTTTTGTAAGTCAATATCACCTGGGATGCCGATTCCGTCATCGGTTATCGACAACAATATTCTATTGTCATCTTGTTGCCGCATCAAGATTTTAATCTTACCGCCCCGTTCGTCGAAAGCATATTTAATAGCGTTTGTTATTGCTTCATTAAGTATAATTCCAATTGGTATCGCCTGGCTGACATCTATATTAATGTTATCAATGTGGTGCATGATCACAATCTTACGCCGGGCGGTATCGAATGAATCCGCCAGTGTTCTAATGAGTTCAGGAACATAGGACTGCATTTCAACCTGCACCATATTGGTTGAACTATATAGTTTTTGATGAATCAAAGCTATCGAGCGTACGCGGCTTTGACTTTCAAGAATAGCGGTCATTGCCGCGTCGTTATTTAGAAAAGAGGATTGTGATTCAAGTAAGCTCATCACAATGTATAAGTTGTTTTTTACCCGGTGGTGGACTTCCTTTAATAGCATATCTTTTTCAAATAACAAGTGGTCCTTATCCGTGATCAGGTTGTTCTTTTCTTTGATTAATTCTTGCAACTTGTTTTGCTGTGCCTGCAACAATACATTGCTGCGCTGTTTGATACGGTAACGACTGTATATTAAACCTGAAATGACCAGCAGCAAAGCTGTGCCACCTAAAATAAAATTCCTTTGCTGACCTAATTCTTGCAGGCGGGTGCGATCTGCTTCATCCCTGCTTTGTAGCAATCGGATAGATTGTTCTTTTTGAGCTGTTTCATATTTTACCGTAAGTTCTGATAACTGCCGGTTCTTCGCAA
>JAFAKI010000155.1 GCA_019235595.1 Mucilaginibacter sp.
GAACTACTGGTTAATAATAGGTGATTTTGCGGGTTACTGTATCAATCCCGCCTCTATTTGATATCTTAATTCTCTTTGTCCAATTGCCAACAGCATCAAAAGACAAGTATTTATAAGTTATACTAGGATAATTCCCATTATACGACCTGTGATCCAAAAACCCGTTAAGATCATATTCAAAAGTTGCTGTTGACCTTAAGACGTTATAATAATCGTATTCTTTATAACTACTTATTTCACCAACACTATTATATGAATAAAGAGTTGATGATAATGGTTGCGTAGGCCCTGGCTCTTCCCTTTTTATCACACTGTCATCGTTGTCGAAGGAATATATTGTCTTTGTCTCCGTATAAACAGTGGTTTGTACGCGTCTCTTGCTGCTGTCATATTTGGTATCATATCTTATTATGTAACCCAGAACACTGTAACCCTTTCCACCCATTGTCGTCCTGATTGGGTCTCCCATTCTGTCGAATAGTGTAGTATCATAAGGTACCAATTGTGGTTTATCTCCTTTGGGCTTTCTATCAGGCCTTAATTCTATTACTTGTTTTATGTTTCCATACATTAATTCTGGCTCGCGGTAGGCTACTACGACTATTCGTTTGATTTTATTCTGTTGAAAAGACAAAAGGAACAATGCACAGAGCAGTAATACTATTTTCTTTAAGTTTTGCATGCGATGATAAGGTAATATTTAAAGATATAATTTAATATACCCCTTTCCCAATAAAATTGCTAATTTTCGCTCACCAATTTACTATTTGATATTCCGCTGTTGTTTGTGAAATGTTCTGTCATTGAGTAACAACAAAATTTATCAAAACACACAACCATGAAGATCACTTCTTTTGAAGAGTACCAACAAGCCTACCAAAAAAGCGTCGAACAACCCGAAGAATTCTGGGCCGATATTGCCGGAAATTTCCAGTGGCGCAAACCCTGGCTAAAGGTGCTGGAATGGAACTTTACTGAACCTAATATCAAATGGTTCAGAGGTGCCAAACTGAACATCACCGAAAACTGCCTCGACCGACACCTGGCAAAACTGGGTGATAAACCGGCCATTATCTGGGAACCGAATGATCCAAACGAAGATCACCGTGTGCTGACCTACCGCCAACTGCATGAAAAGGTTTGTGAGTTTGCCAATGTGCTTAAAAACAACGGCGCAAAAAAAGGAGACCGCATCTGTATTTATATGCCGATGGTACCGGAACTGGCGATTGCTGTACTGGCTTGCGCCCGTATTGGTGCTATTCATTCCGTTGTATTTGGTGGTTTCTCGGCACAATCAATAGCTGATCGTATTAAAGATGCTACCTGTAATATTGTGATCACCGCGGATGGCGGCTTCAGGGGAACAAAAGAAATTCCGTTAAAATCTATTATAGATGACGCGCTGGTACAATGCCCGTCCGTCAGAAAAGTTATTGTATTGACCCGCAGTCGTACGCCAATCTCCATGATCAAGGGCCGTGATGTGTGGTGGGAAGACGAGATAAAAAAGGTAGAAACGCAAGGAAATATCAACTGCGAAGCCGAAGAAATGGATGCAGAGGATATGCTGTTTATCCTGTACACCTCGGGCTCAACAGGAAAACCAAAAGGCGTGGTGCATACCTGCGGTGGGTACATGGTTTACGCCGGCTATACCTTTGCCAATGTATTCCAATATAATCCTGGCGAGATCTTTTTCTGTACCGCAGATATCGGATGGATTACGGGACACTCCTACATTGTATACGGACCGCTTTCGCAAGGCGCCACGACATTTATGTTTGAAGGCATACCTACCTGGCCAAGTCCGGGACGTTTCTGGGAGATTGTTGAGAAATATAAAGTCAATATATTATATACGGCGCCAACGGCTATCCGCTCGCTGATGAGCTTCGGTACAGATGTCGTCAAGAGTAAAGACCTGAGCTCATTAAAGAAATTAGGCTCAGTTGGCGAACCCATCAACGAAGAGGCATGGCACTGGTTTGATGAAAACGTGGGCCACAAAAACTGCCCGATAGTAGATACCTGGTGGCAAACCGAAACAGGGGGCATCATGATATCCCCTATTGCCGGGGTAACCAAAACCAAACCGACCTACGCTACCCTGCCGCTTCCGGGTGTTCAGCCTGTTTTGGTTGATGAACACGGGCAAGAAGTGCACGGCAATGGCGTAAGCGGTTTTTTATGTATTAATTTCCCGTGGCCTGGCATGCTGCGCACCACTTATGGCGATCACGAGCGCTGCCGTCAGACTTATTTTTCAGCCTATTCGGGCAAATATTTTACCGGCGACGGCTGCTTACGCGACGAGGATGGTTATTACCGCATCACCGGCCGTGTGGATGACGTATTGAATGTATCCGGTCACCGTATCGGCACTGCCGAGGTTGAAAATGCCATCAATATGCATGCAACCGTTGTGGAATCAGCTGTAGTAGGCTACCCGCATGATATAAAGGGACAAGGTGTGTATGCTTTTGTGGTAAGTCCGAACATGCATGGCGACGAGGAGCTTACCCGCAAGGATATTTTGATGACCGTTACCCGCATCATTGGCGCTATTGCCAAACCGGATAAAATTCAGTTTGTAACAGGACTGCCTAAAACACGTTCAGGGAAGATCATGCGCCGTATTCTGCGTAAGATAGCCGAAGGGGACACCTCGAACTTAGGCGATACCACTACCCTGCTTGATCCGGCTGTGGTGGAAGAGATTAAGGCGGGAGCGTTGTAAACAGAGTCAAGAATCAAGAGCCAAGAACCAGGAACCAAGAATGGCCGATAATTTAATAGAGTTAGAGAGCAAAGCGATAATCAAACAAAAAGAAATTTGCATAAAATATCGAGCTGACTTTTTATTAACTCCGTTTAATTCAGTTATTGGAATTGCTTTAGACACGTTCGGTGGATCAGGAGTCCCTATTAATGGATTAAGACATTCAGCAAGAAATGAGGATAACGCCATTTGGTACATCTGGGCTGGAGAATATTCTTCTGCTGACGATTTTTTCAAGCCGGTTCACGTGAGTCATCTCCTTGAAATCTGTCCAAAGGCTTTACATTATTTAGGTTTGACTTCAGGATGGAGGTTTTTATTTGACAAGACTTATGAAGATGTGTGGTATGATGAAAATCTTTTATCATAATTTAAATCTTGGCTCTTGATTCTTGTTTCTTGACTCTAAATCCAAACCAAATGTTCTCTAGCGATGTTAGATAATAATACATCTAACAAAAAACATCATGGATAAATTACAAATTAAAGGCGGCTGGAACGAGTTGAAAGGTAAAATAAAAAAAGCCTACGGCGACCTGACCGATGATGACCTGGCCTACGAAGAAGGAAAAGACGACGAAATGCTCGGAAAACTTCAACAGAAAACCGGCAAAAAACGCGATGAGTTGGTCAAGTGGATCAACAGCCTATAAGAGAAAGTCCCGCTTTTCGCGGGACTTTTTTATTACTGCGACTTTCGTTAAGTTTATGTGTTCTTGCCCAATCCTTTAGCGCATTATGTCAACCCCTCCGTCAGCCAATGCTATCAATCCTAATCACAGGCTTGATTATATAGACCGCCTCAAAGTTTTGATGATCATATTGGTGATCCTTCACCACACCTTTATTACTTATGGCGCACCGGGCAGTTGGTATTATATGCAAAAAGCAACCAATCAGGTCGCTCTTGGCCTGATGACCTTGTTTGTTGCAGTCAACCAGTCGTTTTTCATGGGCTTTTTCTTTTTTCTATCGGCAATCTTTGTGCCATCTTCTTACAAGAAAAAGGGGGCGGCACGTTTTGTTACCGACAGGCTCATCAGGCTTGGCATTCCACTTGTATTTTATTCGCTGGTTTTATCGCCCGTATTGAACTATACTGTTGAACATTACGGCTACAAAAGACACTATTCTTTTGCGGAATACATGTCGGGCTATCATCATTGGATTGATTTTGGGGTATTATGGTTTGTGGCAGCGTTATTGCTGTTCAACCTCATTTATGTGTTGTGGCGTGTAACTTTTAAACCACAGGAATCTGATGATCTATCATCGAGGCTTTCTGTTGGTAAGATACTTTTATTTGCAACAAGCCTGGGGATAGTTAGTTTTCTCGTTAGGATCATTTTTCCTATTGGCTGGGTTTTACAACCTGTAGGATTTCAGTTAGGGCATTTCCCACAGTACATTGTTATGTTTATTTTGGGGCTGATGGTCACCCGTAATACTTGGATCCACTCCTTAACCAACAAGGACGCCAAACAATTAGCAAGAATAGTCGGTTGTTCCGTTACCCTTATTTTCCCACTTTTCTATGTGTTGCTTACCTGGTTGAAATTTCCATCCAATTACTTTAGCGGAGGGTCGCATTGGCCCTCGTTATTATATTCTTTATGGGAACAAGTAACTGGAGTCTGTATCATGACAGCGTTACTGTATTTTAGTCGGGAACATTGGAATCATTCTTCCGCGTTTTCAAAAGGACTTGCCCGTAGCGCCTTTGCAGTGTATATTTTTCATCCGATTGTAGTCATTTCCGTTGCATTAGCAATAAAAGACTGGGCCATTGATCCGGCATGGAAACTTTTGGTGGCTGCACCTCTTGCGGTTGCGTTCAGTTTTCTATTGGGATCAGCATTAGTAAAGATTCCGGGGGTGAACAGAATTATTTAGCCGATTAGATTGCCTCATACGTCGCCCATAAACTAAATATCACTAATTTTGGGCGATATGAAATCTGCCAAACCTACCATACTGGTTGTAAACGACGACGGCATTACTGCACCGGGCATTAAAGCCCTGATGGATACCATGAAAGAAATTGGCAACGTAGTGGTGGTAGCACCGGATAGTCCGCAATCGGGTATGGGGCATGCTATTACGATAGGTAGCCCGCTGCGCCTGGATAAGGTGGATATTTATGAAGGTATCGAAAGTTACCGTTGCTCGGGCACTCCGGTTGATTGTGTTAAGCTGGCAGTAAATAAGATTTTTCAAGGCAAAAAACCTGATCTGTGTGTTTCGGGTATCAACCATGGATTGAACAATTCGATCAATATATTGTATTCGGGCACCATGTCGGCGGCCGTTGAGGGTGCTATTGAAAGTATCCCATCAATAGGCTTTTCGCTGGATGACTATACCCTACAAGCTGATTTCAGTCACTGCCTGAAATATGTAAAGGAAATAGCCTTACAAGTTCTGCAGAACGGGTTGCCGCCCTCTACCCTGCTCAACGTCAACTTCCCGAATACACCCCACATTAAAGGCATAAAAGTATGCCGCCAGGCTAATGCCAAATGGGCCGAGGAATTTGACGAGCGCATGGACCCGCACAAACGCCCCTATTACTGGCTAACAGGCGTGTTCCAGTTGAACGACACCGGCGAAGAAACCGATGTGTGGGCATTGGAGAATAATTATGCCTCCGTCGTGCCGGTGCAGTTTGACATGACAGCGCATCACGCTATCCCCTTAATTAACACCTGGAAATTCAATATCTGAAGCGGCTATGAAATATTATCTGGTAGCCGGCGAGGCCTCCGGCGATCTGCACGGGGCCAACCTGATGAAAGCGCTGAAAGAAAAAGATCCGAATGCTGAATTTCGTTTCTTCGGCGGCGATTTGATGTTGGCTGAAGGCGGCAAACTGGTAAAACACTATGCTGACATGGCCTATATGGGCTTCATTGAGGTAGTGACCAACCTGCGCACCATCTTCAAAAACATGAAAGCCTGTAAAGAAGATATCGCTGCATGGCAACCGGATGTTTTGGTGCTGATCGACTTTCCGGGATTCAACCTAAAAATAGCTGAATTTGCCAAGGCAAATAATATCCTGGTTTGTTATTATATCTCGCCAAAAGTTTGGGCATGGAACCAGAAAAGAGTATTAAAGATCAAACGCATTGTCGACCATTTGTTTTGCATTCTGCCTTTTGAAGTCGACTTTTATAAGGACTGGGGCATGGAGGTAGATTATGTCGGCAATCCTCTATTAGATGCAGTTTCGGCATTTAAACCCGATCTCGATTTTCGCACTAAACATCAGCTTTCTGATAAAAAGATCATCGCGTTATTGCCCGGTAGCCGCAAACAAGAAATAAGTCGATTATTGCCCGACATGATCGCGGTGTCACAAAAATGGCCGGATTATGAATTTATAGTAGCCGGAGCGCCATCATTCAACCAGGCTTACTACGATCAGTATATGCAGGGCCGCCAAATCAAAGTACTGTTTAATTCAACCTATGATCTATTGAATATTGCTGATGCAGCTATCGTAGCTTCAGGAACCGCAACATTAGAAACAGCTTTATTTAATGTGCCGCAGGTAGTAGTTTATAAAAGCAGCACTATTAGCATTACCATAGGCAGAATGGTGATCCGAGTAAAATATATTTCGCTGGTTAATCTGATAATGGATAGTCTGGTGGTGAAAGAGCTCATCCAGCAGGACTGCAATCCGGAAAAGATAAACGAAGAAATGAGCCTGATATTAAACGATAAAATGTATCGGGATGAAATGCTCGGCAATTACAATATACTTCACCAAAAAATGGGCAAGCCTGGTGCGTCAGAAAAAACGGCAGGACTTATTATAAAATACACTGCAAAAAAATAGCGGCCCATATAATATAGGTCGCTATTGTAAATGTCTTTAAACCCAGGAGTGGCCGTTCTAATTAACGAACTTGTAACCTTACCTGCTGATTGCTAAATAATAATTGCTGTTTCAGACTTTTGTTGTTATTCAAATCATTCATCAAAATCGTCTTCAGCTCGTTGTCAAACCTGTTCAATAGTTTACTGGCGGTTGTTTTCTTATGAGTCTTCATAATCGTCAATTATTAGGGTTGCTAGTTATTATACGTGTTCATTCGTCTTTTGGTTCTTTGTCAATGTGATCTTTTTCTGTAAGGTTATCTTTCCGTCTTTTTGCCTCTTTATATTGCCTTATAATTTGCTCCTTTTCCCGTTCATCAGTAGGCAACTCCGGATCTTGCGGATTTTCCCACTCCTGCTCTTCACCTTCTTTCGGTTTTTTCTTTGAATCGGTCATTATCGCCAATTATGTCTCTCTTAATCCCAATTCCATGCCACAATTGCGGCGAAAATGAAATATCAACTCACAATCGCATCCTAATAGAAAGAAAAGCAAGCTTTTATACCGATACTAAAATTGGTCTGAAAAAGAATAAATTGAAAAGATGACGAAATATCGCAGTTCGGTTAGTCTTTTAACTATACACCGCGCCTGATTTTTTGTACAATCCGGTGACTAGACAGGTGAACAACGATAGCAATGATTGATAAAGCAAAACCCAACACGCAAACCCCTGTCCATTTATAATGCGCCCAAGCCTGCCCGGCCAGGTAAGTGCCAATACCACCGCCTATAAAGTAGGTCACCATATAAACAGTATTGATGCGGTTACGGGCCTCGGGCCGCAGTGTAAATATCAGCGACTGGTTAGAAATATGAGTTGCCTGCACGCCCATGTCCATTATGATTACACCTATAATTAATCCGGTAAAACTGTAAGCTGAGAAATAAAATATCACGAACGAGATCGCAATCAGCAACAGGGTAAAAGCAGAAAGCTTGTAGGCGTCCATTTTATCGCTTAACTTACCCATAAACCCAGCAGCAAGAGCACCAAAGGCGCCCACCAGGCCGAATAAACCGGCAATGTCGCTTCCTTTATTAAAGTTTTCGCGCAATAAAAAGGTCAGCGTTACCCAAAAAGCGCTAAAGCAGGCAAAACACAAAGCCCCGCGAATAGCCGCAACGCGCAGTGCGGGCTCTTCCTTTATTAAAGTAGCCAACGATTTCATCAGAGCGCCATAAGTCCCTTTATATTCAGGTTCAACCTCCGGTAACAGGAAAAACAGCAATACCCATATTACCACCATTATTCCGGCTGCTATATAGAACATAGCCCTCCAGCCCAAGTGCGCACCGACAAACCCGCTGATGGTTCGTGACAGTAAAATACCCAGCAACAATCCACTCATCACAAAACCAATCTTTGCACCACGCTCTTCGGGCTTAGCTAGGTGCGCAGTCATCGGGACTAACAACTGGGGAATCAATGAAAATATTCCTACAAAGTAGCTGGCTATAATTAACAAGTTAATTCCAGAAGCCATTCCCACCAACACCAATGCAACCGTTGCCAATGCCAGACATATCAAGATTAATCTTTTACGGCGGATCATATCAGCGAGTGGTGCAATAAAAAGCATCCCGGTAGCATAACCCAGTTGCGTCAATCCACCCACCTGCCCCGCCTTGCCGCTCCCCACGTGAAAAGTACGCGCCATATCGTCCAGCAAGGGTTGATTATAATACAGGTTGGCAACAATCAATCCTGTTGCTATAGCCATTACCCATAAAAGAGAAGGAGTCAATTCAGGATGTCTAATTTTGGAGGCGGTATTCAAGGGTATAAGGCGTTTTGACGCAAAGGTGATAAAGTATCTGAAGAAAGATGTTGGTATTAAGTAATATTCTCAGAATCTTGCGTTATAGATGAAATAAACGTCAAAAAAGCTTCAAATAGAGGCAATCATCGAAAAAAACAACCACCAAAAGCGAATTTTTAACAACTTTTAACGTTTTGAGATTTTTTTTGCTCAAAAATTATTCTTTCCAATAAAATAAAAACTAAAAGGAGATTTATAATTTAATATTCGCTTAAAAATCACTTAAAATCCCGTTAAAAACATACAAAATCAATGAATTATTCATTTTTATAGAGTTTTATCTATCTGATTTTTATGTTTTTATTGATTTTATTAAAAAATTTGTTGCTTTTATAAATTTTTTATCTAATTTTACATCGTTGACTTAAATAAAAGAACAACACAACAATAAAAAATTATACATTTTTCATAATTTTAGTTGTTTACTTAGTATAAATTTAGTGTTAACAAATGTTTGTTTAAATGCTGACAAAAAAATTACAAATGTGTATTGGACACTTGAATAAATAGTGTTACTTTTACACCGAAAATTTTAACAAAGTCTTCTCATAATTTAGGTTTATAATTGGTTAGTAAAGGCCCCTGCCCATCAGGGGCTTTACTGTTTTTAAGCGGTTTTACAAAGCCTGAATCCGCAGCGGCAATACCTCAAAACTCAACTTCAATTCTCCCTCTTTTTGAGTGTTTGCAGTTTTACTTTTGAAATCTAGTCCTCTTTTTCGTCTTTCATCTGAGCCTTCGTTATATAAACCCGATGGCCTTTTTTATTGATGTAATAGTAATGCGAATGTTTGGTGATATAAACGGTTTCGCCATGAGGCCCGCGTTTCTCAGCATATTTTTCATCGACAATATGCGACTCGGTATTTGCTGCGGTATTGGATACCTGGTTTCCTACTTTTCGTGTTACTTTACCGACTTTCGTAGTATCGCTTTTGATAGTATTTGCCATTCCTTGAACAGCAAATAACATTACCCCTGAGAATAGGGCTGTTTTAATTAATGTATTCATTGGTAGTGAATTAAAGTTATCTTTATATTAACCCCTTTGCGCTTCCAAATGTTTTATTTTGGTGAACGAGCATGTCTCTGATATAAAATAACGTTGACAGATTGCCCATATGCGCTGTAAATTTGCATTTTAGATATTTCGTTTGGGGCTTTATTTTAAAAACATATATTTGCAATCCATTTCGGGGGATTAGCTCAGCTGGCTAGAGCGTCCCGATTACAATCGGGAAGGCCATCGGGCAATTTATTATTTGACAAAAGGGGGATTAGCTCAGCTGGCTAGAGCGCTTGCATGGCATGCAAGAGGTCATCGGTTCGACTCCGATATTCTCCACGAGCCCACTCCGGTGGGCTTTTTCATTTGTCAAGTTCACGCGCGAACAGAAGAACCTCCTGAGGCGAAAAAAAAGCGGCTGCCGGTCATTACCGGCAACCGTTCAGTTTAACTATTTAACAGATTTATTTTTTGCAATCAACCCATCAACAGAGTATTTGCCAGCGCCGATCAAAATCAGAGCAAGTAAACCAGAAATATAAAGCAGGTTGATCTCATAGCCCGGCGGGCCAAAGACAGGGCCTTGCGCTGTTAGCCCAATTGTTTTTATCGCGCTGTAACCATAGTTTATATTAATAGTAAACATGGCTACCAACATCGTGAAGATGAGCGGCAAGGAAACCAGGCTTACGAATATCCCTGCAATGAGTGCAAAACCGCCCAGAAGTTCGGTCAGCGTACTTACCCAGGCCATCATATGCGGAGCCGGCACATGTAATACGGTTAATAATTTTGCAACCCCCCCGGGGCCTCTGCTAAGTTTGGCCCATCCATGAGCCACAAAGCCAAAGCCAATGGCAAGGCGTAAAAATAATGGCGCTAATTGGCGGTAGTCTTTACCCCCAATCGAAAAAATGTTATTGGTCATGATTAATCTTTTAAAATGAAAAAAATATAGTGGGCGGCTTACCGTCCGTTTTCTCAATGTTTAAAAGAAGAATCAAATCCGCAGCACTTTATTTCTGAGGTAAATTGGTATACAGGCCTGTCCATTTTCTGTTATTGACGCATAACAGAACAGCCTGGCAGGTATTAAGAACGCCGAAATAAAAAAGGCGCCTATGAGTATCGCAAGAAATAAAAACGAAGGCTGATGATACCGTTGTTCAATCAAGTGAACAGAACTGATTTCTGCAACGGAACCGCAGTGGTCAGCTGCAACAACCCTGGCATGCTCGGGCGCATTTGGGGTCGTTTTTACCGGCGATGACTCAAATATACCGTAAAGGGTGTTTCGTACGGGGCAAAACCCAAGCGATAGCAAGACAATCATCAGAATGCTGAAGAAAGATTGCAATCGCAGTATTTTAACCCCGTGCTTAATGTGCATTGACAACTATTTTGACATCTGGTCACCCAAAGCTACCGGTTTTTCAATGGACACTCTTCAGCGTTTTGTCATAATCTAATGACAACGGTGATATTGGGGCTTTCGCCTGCAATTCCGTAATGCGCGGAAAAACACGCGCAACCAAATCCGATTCTATCAGCCACCTGTCCGGCAGGGCCTCTCAAGCAAGATCCCGCAGAGCATGTATCCAGGAATTTTAATGCTTGAATTCTTCTTCTTATGCCGGATTGCGAGCGACTACTGCATGTCG